>NZ_KV793685.1:0-1205 GCF_001808545.1 Corynebacterium sp. HMSC077D03 | reverse complement strand
CGACGTGTCCACTTTCCGGGGGCCAGGCCCACACTTCCGTAAACGGGGTATCTGGTAAGTCACGCATCATGGGCGCTTCATCAGCATCAAACAACTCTTTACGGGTTATCCCATCGGGCCTAGGCATATTCATGTTGATGTCGTCGACGCGCTGGGCGATAGCCTCATTGAGTTCATCAAGACTGTAGAAGGTGATCCCATCGAAGTAGCCGAGGATGCGCGAGTAGACGAGTTGGACGGCGCGTTCCACAGCGGCCTTATCCCGAGGTTTTCCAGGTCGGGCCGGTACGAGCAGGATGTCGTAGTAGTCGGCGAAGTCCGCGTAGCGTTGTTGAATGCGCCGGCCGGGCTTGTTCTTCACCGGCCGATAAGTCGCGGTCGGTGCGTTGTCAGGAACGATGATGCCAGGGCATTTACCGAGGTAGTCTAAGGCTTTCACATGGCAGGAAATCCAGTTGTCCATCTTCTCGTTAGCTGTTGCTGTCACAAACAACAGTGAAGAATAGGGGCAGATGGCCACGAATAAGCTGGCTTTCATGCCGACTTCACCGATGGCCTTGTCAATGATGGAAACCTTGTCGCCGGCCCAGTCGACATAGAGTTCCTGGCCTGGCTCGTGTTCGATAATCGAGGTCATTCCAGTGGTGCGGATGTGGGTGCGCAGGCGTTCGCAAAACTGGGAGTACTGATACTTCGACTCGCCTTCACCGACAGGTGCAGCAACGTAGTCCAGCCAGAGCTTGTGGCGGGTCAAGTGCTTGTTATTGGCTAGTCGCTTGGCGAGCTTTTCGAAGTCTGGCTGGTCGTAGCGCTTGCGACGGGCCCCGCGATGGTCGCTGAAGTGCTCGTCGAAGAATGATGGATCCAGCTGAGCAAACGACTCCTTGGTGATGCTCAGGTCCGCAATCAGTGTCTTGGTTTTGGCAATATCCCGGTTGGAACATCCCAACGCCGCAGAGATGGCAGCATAGCTTCCCCCGTCCAAACACATCGCCATGATGTCTTTGAAGTTGGCCATGAAAGGCCCTCCTTAAGGTCATGAAAGGTGATGACGCGCCGGCACAAGTTGTGCCAACGCCACCTATACAATGACCGAAAACAGAGAGCCCTACCATCTATCCGGAAAACCCCGACCAACTACGCGGATTGCCCCTACCAACTACGCCGAAACGGCAGCGGATAACGCCCTAGCAGAATCTTTTAAC
>NZ_KV793684.1:0-6650 GCF_001808545.1 Corynebacterium sp. HMSC077D03 | reverse complement strand
TGGGGTGGAACTGCTAACAACGTAATGGGAGAGAGGGGGAGAGAAGGGTGTCCCCCGCAAACAATGCCGATCTCGGTGCCCGCGTTAATCGCGTCCCGAACTGATTTTCCACCCGCTTGCTGCTTTGCGTTGCTGCCAGAAGTGACGGTAGATACCAGGGACATCGGAAAGCTCAGAATGCGTGCCTAGCTGGCTGACTTGCCCGTGTTCATCCAAGACTACGATTTGATCAGCAGATTTGATTGTATCCAGCTTATGGGCGATGACAATAAAAGTAGATTGCTCCCGTAGCTCGTCCATCGCAGCAAGAATGTTTGCCTCATTTTCTGCATCGAGCGCGGAGGTAGCCTCATCAAAGAGTACAATCGGCGCTTGCTTGAGAAGCGCGCGAGCTACAGATACGCGCTGGCGTTCACCACCGGATAGAAGCCGCCCGCCTTCACCAACAGGAGTATGCCACCCTAGGCGGTTGGCAATAGAAGTCACGCCTGAAAGATCAGCTGCGCGGAAGACTTCCTCATCGGAGGCGTCGGGACGACCAACGCGGATATTAGCGATTAACGAGTCGTCGAAGAGGTAAACGTCCTGAAAGACCATGGACAGTCTGGACATTAACTGTTCGGTTCCAAGCTCGCGGATATCTACGCCGTCAACCATCACCGCCCCGGAATCTACATCCCAGAATCGCGAAATAAGGCGCGCAATTGTGGTCTTTCCGGAGCCAGAAGGACCGACAATGGCGGTAACGGTGCCTGGTCGAGCATGGAAAGTGACATCTACCAATACTGGTTTATCGCCGTATCCAAACGTGACATTAAGCAGCTCGACATTTCCCGAACCATCGCCTAGGCGCGGAGTAGTGGGTTCTGGCAGGGAAGGGGCATCGGTGATGAGCTCAGTTTCTGTGAGCGCGATACGGCCGGCATCTAAACCGACGAAAGAAGAACCCAGCTGTTCAAGCGTGCGGGTAAACCTCAAGCTGATTCCGATGATCGCAATTGTTTCTAGTGGCGATAGGGCGCCTTCAACGGCAAGATCCGCGGAGACCATAATGAGAGCCACAATGAAGATCTGCACTATTATGCCGTTGAGTAGCAAAGCTAATGTGGATACCCATAGCTCGCGTATTCGTGCTTTATGGTCGATTTCTAGCGCTTGCTCTAGTGGCGCAAAAACTTGTGATTGTCCTGCCGCGCGCAGGGCTGGTTGACGGTTAGCAAATTCTACGATGCGCTGGGAGAGCTCTTTACTCGGCCCCAGTGCGCGGTTCGATGCTTTCTCACGAATCCATGCAGCCAACTGCATCACCACGAGCGCCAATGGTGCGATGATAAGAAGGACCAAGCCCAGCTTCGGGTTCCAGAAACACGCTCCTACTAACAAGGTGACAAGTGCCGCGCTATCGCGGTATATCGTTCCTTGAATATGCGCAATGGTCTCGGCCGCCACCATAAAGCGATCTGAAACGAGGCGAGATAGGCCGCCGGTATTAGCCGGTACGAACCAGCCGAGCGGTAGCGTTGCTAATTTATCGCCCACAGTCGTGTGCGCGGCTCGGATGAAATCCAAGGCCGTGTGGTAAGAGGCCATGGTTGCGAAAAATCGTAGCGCAAAAGCTACGAGCGCAATTGCCAAAAGCGTCCACATCCATGGTGCGATCGTCGTATCCCCATCGAGTGCCTTTGTAAGTGGCACGAGCGTGAGAACGGCGAGGCCATCAAGCACGCCAACGATAAGCGATAGACAAGCATACCTTTTATTGAGCTTATGGCCTACAGGACTTTGCAGCTTTTTGACACTGCGAGTGAGTAGCGGATCACGAAGACGCGAACTAACAGGCGTAGTGGCATTAGACATGAGAATTATCCTTCATAGGCTTGAGGCAGATTATTTGGTCTGCTCCTTGGATGGACTCCGGCTTGTGGGCGATGACTAAGACGGTCTTGCCTCTGACGAGTGTGGCTAGAGCTGCTTGAATTTCTGCTTCGCAGTCAGGATCAGTTGCCGCAGTAGCTTCATCCAGGATCAAGATTGGGGCATTGGTAATGATTGCCCGGGCAATAGAAATGCGTTGCTGTTGTCCACCGGATAAAGAGGTGTCCTCACCAACAACGGTGTCGAGCCCAGCCGGTAAAGCGCGAATATCAGCAGCTATGTGCGCAGCCTCTGCGGCTTGCCAGATCTCTTCATCGCGGGCTTCTGGGCGTGCAAGGCGAATGTTTTCCCGAATACTCATACGCAGTAAGTGAGGATCTTGTAAGACGAAAGCCACAGTGCGGTACAAACTGTCGAAAGTGAGATCACGGATATCCACGTTGTTGATAGTGATTGTGCCCGAATCTGGATCCTGGAAACGCGCCAGCATCGTTGCTGCTGTGGATTTGCCAGACCCGGAGGGGCCAATCAATGCCGTGACAGTGCCTGCATTTAGTTGCGCAGAAAAGTCTTGGAGGACTGGTGTGTCTGGGGCGTAGCTAAAGCTGACCTTATGGAACTCCACCTCCATGTCTTGACTACTGGCATCGAGTCTCTTTTGGCCTTCTTTCACATGGGAAATTGTCATGACTTCATCAAGGCGCAACGCCGCATTGCCAGCGAGCTGGTAAGACCACATCATTTGGCCGACGGTTTGAATCGTGCCTGGGAGCACCAGCGCAATTAACGTTGTTGCGATGACTTCAGCGACCGTGACATAGCCACCAGCTATCAGCAGGGAACCGACTCCTAGATTGATAAGGATGAGGACAGGAACCGCCACCACAGACTCTGAGATTGCGGAAACACGCAGAAGCGGACGTACCCACTCGTAATAGAATTCCGCGAATTTTTGGGCAGCTTCGCGATATCGAGCGTGGGCTTTGCCAACGGTGCCGAAAGCCTTGACGACGGAAATACCTTCGGAGAACTCCACCGCAGTCGCAGAGACCTCACCCAGATAATTATCCATTTCCGCAGTTTTTGTGCCCATATCTTTCATTGAATATGCTTGGATTGCTAGGAAAATGGGCACAGTGGCAATAGAAAGTAGACCAAGGCGCCAATCCAAGAAAAAGGCATAAACCAGAAGCGCGAGGGGCGTAAAGATCGCGGCGACCTTCTCTACAGGAGCATGGGCTGTCAGGGTGTGCAGAGTTAACGTATCGTCCTCGACGGCTTTGCGGACTTTGCCGGAATTAGTCTGGCTAAACCACGAGAGTGGTGCTTTCGCAATAGCGGTAATAATTCGGCGCCGGTTAATCCCCACCAGCTTTGCATCAGCGAAGTGGGTGATTGCAAGGGCAAGGAAATAGAAGAATAGCTGGCCCAAAAATGCAGCAAGTAGCCATTTCACAATGGACGCGACGTCATCAGTTTTGCCGTCGATTAGAGCATTTCCCAGTGCCACCAACGCGACGTAGGGTGCTACGGCGAGTACCGAGGATATAAGCGCGAGAAACTGTGCGAAGTAGATGGTTGTTTGCACTGGGGCCAGTAGTTTTTTTAGAGCGACCTGGCCGGCTTTTAGTTTTGCGTGAGCCTCTTCTTCCGGTGACGCACCGTGTGATTCTGGTGCGTGGGTTCCGCTTGATTCTGTGGAACTTTGTTTTAGTTCAGACATTTCTTTCTCAATTCTTGTTGATGTCAGTCATATCGATGATTCTGGTGACTGATTCTTGGATGAATTCGTGGTCATGGGTGATGACGATGACCACTGCTCCGCTTGCTGCAAGAGATCGAAGTAGCGCAGAGATGGATTGCAGTTGGCGCCAGCCCACGCCAGAGGTAGGTTCATCGAAGATGTAGATCGCTGCTTGCTCGGCTTGGGCTGAAGCTATGGCTAAGCGTTGCCGTTGCCCACCGGACAGAGACTGCGGATGCCGTTGGGCCATTCCTGCCAGATCGAGGCGATGGAGAATCTCATTGACATCGATGTGGTCCCGCTTCTTCTTTGCCAGTCCGAGCGTGACTTCTTCTTCGGTGGTGGCTGCGAATAATTGGCGGCCAACATCTTGCATCACCATGTACGCGGCACGTCTGCGGGCAGCCGCTCCTACTCGTTTGCTGTTCAAACGGAGACTACCGCCGCGTTTGGGAGAAGCAAGACCACAAATGATCCTGGCGAGGGTGGTTTTTCCAGCGCCGTTGGGCCCGATTAAGGCGGTGACTTCGCCGCTGGGGAAAAATGCGTGGTCAATGTTTAATACCTCATGTGCGCCATAAGAAAAACAGATGTTGCTTAGCTCGAGTCCGCTCCGCTGGGGATCGGCGTTTTCGAGCGTGGGTGGTACCGGCACGCTCGCGGGCAGGGGAACATGGTGTAAGCTGCGTAGCCCCAATTGTTTGCGTTCGGGTTCGTCTAAGGCATAAAACTCCTGAGCGCGGAAACTCCGCGTTATTTTTCCCTGAGTCAAGTAAATAACTTGGTCAGCGATATCTTTTAAGAAAAAGAGACGGTGATCAGCGATAATGATCGTTGTGCCTAATTCCTTCAAGCGGTGTAGCACGCGTGCAAGAATATCGATGCTTTCCATGGAGAGATTGGACGTGGGTTCATCGAGAAGCACGAGACTGCCCGGGGACACAAGCGCGCATGCGCATGCCACGGTTTGTAACTGCCCACCGGATAATTCTTTGAATCGCCGGCCCCGAAGATCGTTAATGCCTAGTAGCTCGACCGCTGATTGAATCCTCGACTCAATTTCTTTGGGATCTACACCAAGGTTTTCTAGCCCGAAGGCCAATTCTGCATTGACGCTTTCAGTGAAAAATTGTGTCCTTGGATTCTGGAATACTGAGGCGCTGAACTCGATGGCTCGGGACAGCGGTTCTTCCGCAGGGGTAAAAGCCTGGTCATCCTTTATAATAGTGATGGTGCCTAGTAGCTCTCCTGGATTGAAATGGGGGATGAGTCCGTTGATCAAATTGAGTACCGTGGACTTTCCCGATCCGGAATCACCGGTAATCAGTAGACACTGTCCTGGAGAGACAGAAAAAGACACATCAGATACACCTTGAATGCCTGGCCGAGCTCCCAATGGATATGTAAAAGAAACGTTGTGGGCGTCTACACTGGTTGCGATACTGCGTTCGTTCATAAGTGGACCTCCGTGGGAAGCCAGACAGAGGCAACAACGAGGCCCAACCCAGCTAGTGCAGTTGCATCGACAAGCTTGAAGGAAAGATCGGCGGTGGTGGTTGGGCGTGCGGGTCCTCCCAATCCCCGGACAAGAGCAGAGGCAGCGAGCTCATCACCAGCGCGGACGACGGCACCTAATAAGGGGATGATCAACATCGCGGACGATTGTGTGGGCTGTGTGATCCAGCTTTTTACTCCAGGCTGGAGACCCCGAAGGACCATGGCATCGCGGATGGCTTTGGCTTCTGCCACGATGATCGGCAAAACGCGCAGGAATACCGCCGGTGGAATGGTGGCCCAGCCTGGTAAACGCAGGTCCCGCAGTGCTGAGGTCAACGTGGATGGTGTGAGAGTGAGCAAGCCGAATGCGCCGATGGACATGCTGATGACAAAACGGCTTAGCCACGAAAAAATTGCCGCTGAAAAAGCGAAAAATGTGGAGCCAGGAAGCTGTAATAGGCCCCAGTACCCTAGATAGGATAATGCAAAAGCGAACAGGCAAATAAGACCATAGTGTGGCTTTACTGTAGCTAGTGCGATGGAGCTGAAAGCGATAGAAATCAGCAGTGTCGGTAGGTGGCCGTGGCTGAGAGCTACCGCATTGATTACTAGAACAGAAAGCAGCACGGTCCGTGGATCGATCGAAGATCGACGAAGCACGCCCTGTTTTTGCAGGCTCACAGGAGACCAGCGCTTTCAAAGTGTTTGCGGCTGACGCGAACTCCGACCTTTCCTCCGATAAAGCCGACGATGAGCGCACAAATGGCCAGTACTCCAATGGTCCATGGCTGGAAGATATCCGACATGGCATCGGCATATTCTTGACCCATTTGGTCTGCGATATCGACGTAGTAGGAGTCCGTATCCAGAATTAGCGGGATAAAAGGCATAGAAATCCAGACACAGAAGACGCTGTAGGCAATAGGGAAGGATCTGGCAATACTGAGGTGGCTTTTTGTAATAATCAAATCCGCGATAAACCCTAGAATTATGCTTCCCAGCAGGGTCCAGAAGTAGTGTCCGGTGAGCATGAATGCTAGTCCGTTAATACCACCGACGAGGGTGAAAGCACCCATTTTGGGCGTGCGGGCGGCATAAAGCGCTAGCACGATTCCGTTTGCGATTGCCGCGATGAACCATCCAATAAACATGAATTGTGGTCCTGCGAATCCAATCATTCCGCTTACAAAGGTGATTACAAAGTAAAGTGCAGCAAAGATACCAGCGTTGATGAGATCTCTGGTGTTTAAACGTGCCGTCGCCCCACTGGATGAGCTTGTACTCCGTGCGGGCGTAGAGGACTGTTGGGTCATAGTAAACCTCGATTCATGAACAGCTGGAAAGGCAAGGCTTACCTAATACAGATAGTGCTGTATATAAACTATTTCTAGTTTTGATCTGAAGATTCACCCTTAATGGGGGCGAATGTAGATAAGCGGACATCAAACCAGAGCACGACTACCGACTATGCACCGACAAAGTAAGCACCAACGGCAAGACAACCCTGTGAAGTGCCCCGAGTTTTGTTCCTAGG
>NZ_KV793683.1:0-343 GCF_001808545.1 Corynebacterium sp. HMSC077D03 | reverse complement strand
GTCCAAGGCCCGTGGATTAAGTGCTCGTCGCCTTCGCGATGCTGTGCTGATTGAACGCATTAGGGCTGTTCATCAGGATAATTACGGTGTTTACGGGGTGCGGAAAATGTGGCATGCTCTTCGCCGTGAAGGAATTGATATCGGGCGTGAACAAACCACTCGGTTGATGCGCCTGGCCGGTATTTCTGGCAAAGGCAAAGGCAGATCACCTATCACAACCCGAAGAGCTAACGTGCCTGATCTGCGCCCGGACTTGGTCGAGCGTGAATTCAAAGCTCAGGGTCCAAATAAGCTGTGGGTGGCCGACATTACGTATGTGCGCACGAAGAAAGGCTTTGTGTAC
>NZ_KV793682.1:0-430 GCF_001808545.1 Corynebacterium sp. HMSC077D03 | reverse complement strand
ACCTGCATTCGAACCATCGACGCCATGAAATCTAGCGGCCGCAACGCTTCTCGATGGTTTGAATGCAGGTCCCAACTCTTCATCCGCGCGGAACCAATCTCTAATTCACTCTGTTTTTAGGCACAGTGACAATTTAGAAGGCTGATCCGTATAGTACTTAAACCACGCGATAATGAACACCGCAGTTGCCTGGGATAGTTCATGTGGTGAACAAAGCTGCATTCGACCCATCGAAGCCGCCGAAACCGGGCGTTGTGGGCCTGTTGGTTGGTTCGAATGCAGGTGCGGTGCCAACCCGGGTGGTTGAGTGCTTTTTGAACTGTTGGGGTTTGTTTGCCAGGTGTGGTGAAAACACAAAAAAGGGAGAGGTTCTAGAACGGTGGTGTTCTAGAACCTCTCCCTTTTTTGTGTATTGAGTTGTGTGTTTATT
>NZ_KV793681.1:0-221 GCF_001808545.1 Corynebacterium sp. HMSC077D03 | reverse complement strand
TGGCACACTATTGAGTTCTCAGACATCATCACGACAACGACAACCAGAAGCCTTTCACTCAGCTCCTTGCTCTCGAAGCGACTCGGAATAACTTACCCACCGATTCAATCAATGTCAAATCGAAGAAGAAAAATTCATCCGAACCACAACTTAGTTAACCTCACGGCCAACTCGTTGCGACCTGGATTAATTTAGCCCCCACCCCACAAACAACACAAATC
>NZ_KV793680.1:2577-27799 GCF_001808545.1 Corynebacterium sp. HMSC077D03 | reverse complement strand
GTTGACAACCTATATAGGAACACCCCCCGCGAAGACGTCGCGAAGCAGCTGCGAATTCTCCGCGCCGTCGCCGCCGACTAGGTCTGCGAGCTCGTGGCGTTCAATGCCGAGGCTTTCTGGCGTGACGTCATATTCGCTGATCTCGCCATCCTTTAGCTCCCACACGTGGGTGGTGCCGTGGACGGCAATCTCATCGGTTCCCGCACCGTGGACCACCAACGCGCGGGTGCGGCCTAGCTCCTTGAAGACTTCCGCGATGAGGCGTCCCTGCGCGGGGTTGGCGATGCCCATGATCTGAAACTCCGGGCGGCCCGGGGAAAGCAGTGGACCGAGGGTGTTGAAGACGGTGGAGATGCCGAGTGCTTTGCGCACCGGCTGCACGTGTGCCACCGCCGGGTTATAGGCCGGGGCGAAGAGTAAGGTGAAGTTGGACTCCTCAAATTGGCGCACGGCGCGCTCTGGATTGAGGTCTAGCGGAATGTTCAGTGCCTCAAGGACGTCGGCCGAGCCCGACTTGGAAGAAACCGAGCGGTTGCCGTGCTTGATCATCTTCACCCCGTCGGAGGCTGCGACTAGCGACGCCGCGGTGGTGATGTTGATGGTATTCGCACCGTCACCACCGGTGCCCGCGGTGTCCATCAGGCCCTCGCCGGTGATCGGGAAAGGGCGGCCGGCCTTCAGGAAGGCATGGGCGGCACCGGCGACGTCGGCAAGCGTCTCGCCCCTGGTGCGGATGTGGGTGAGCAAAGCGGCGATGTGAATGTCGTCGTACTCGCCGACGGTCAGCGAAGTAAAGACCTTCCCGGCCTGTTCGAGGGTGGGTTCGGCGGTGTTCAAGTACTCCTGGAGGAGCTTCAGTGCGTTCTTGTCTTCCATTTAGTTGGCCTTTCCAAATAGGTACTTCGCGGACAAATACTCGATGCAGCTTTCCAGCATGATGGGCCCGGTGGGACTAAGTACGGACTCTGGGTGGAACTGGACCCCGAAGGCCATCTGGTCCTCGGTCTCGGCCGCCATGACGACGTCTCCGATGGCGGTCTCGGTGGTAGCCAGCGCCCGCATTTCTGTAGGGATTTTCTTGCAGCCCAGGGAGTGATAGCGCGCCACTGGGACTTGGGTGCCGACGTAATCCGGATTGTCCGGCTCGGAGTCGACGGCGAGCCCGGTGAAGATGGGATGTTTCGCGCCAGCTTTAGTGAGGGTCATCCGGACCGACTTGCCGTGAACCGGGCCGCAGGGCTCGACGGTGCCGCCGTGGTGATCCAGCAGCGCTTGGAAGCCGAGGCAGATGCCAAACAACGGGATTTTCCCCAGCACCTTATCGATGAGTTCCATCATGCAGCCGGCCTCGCGCGGGTGGCCCGGGCCTGGGGAGAGACAGATGATGTCGGGTTCCGCAGCCAGGATTTCTTCAACCGAGACGGTATTGCGGAAGATGGTCGTGCGGTAGCCGGCGAGTGCGTCGACCAAGTTGTAGACGAAGGAATCGTGGTTATCGATGAGCACCACGTGCGGGGAATGAGTCACCGGACAACCTCCAGTTTTGCGTTATGAGCGAGTGCGATGGCGTGCAGCACGGCATAGGCCTTGTGCAAGGTTTCATCGGCTTCGGCCTGCGGCACGGAATCGCGGACAACGCCGGCGCCAGCCTGAACCACCGCTACCCCGCCTTTCACGTAGGCGGAGCGGATGACGATGCAGTTATCCATGGAGCCATCGCCCTTCAGGTATCCCACTGCCCCGCCGTAGGAACCACGGCGGGTTTTCTCGGTTTCGCGTATGAGCTCCATCGCGCGAAGCTTCGGGGCGCCGGTGAGGGTGCCCATGTTCATGCATGCGCGATAGGCGTCGAGGGCGTCGTAGTCCTCGTGGAGGGTGGCGGTTACACGTGAAACCAAGTGCATCACGCGGGAGTAGCGATCCACCTGGAGGAGCTCGGCGACCTTGCGGGTCTGTGGGACGGCCACGCGCGCGAGGTCATTGCGGGCCAGATCCACGAGCATCGTGTGCTCGGCAACTTCCTTGTTATCCGTGCGAATCTCGAGCTCGTTGCGAATATCGAGCTCATGGTTGAGGCTGCCGTCCTTGTTGAGCCCGCGCGGTCGGGTGCCGGCGATGGGATAAAGCTGAACCTCGCGGCTTGGGGCGTCGAACTTTAGGTTGGATTCTGGTGAGGCGCCTAAGAGCTCATAGTCCGCGCCGCGCAAGTAGAACATATACGGCGAAGGGTTCGTCTCGCGCAGTTGGCGGTAGGCGGCGAAGGCGTCGGGGCAATCGAGGGAAAATGCGCGGGATGGCACCACTTGGTAGATGTCCCCCGCAGTCACGTTATTTTGTAACTGTGACACAATTGCGCGGAACTTGGAGTCGGGCATCGAAGCTTCTGCAACGAGGCGATCTCGGTCCGGCGCGGGTTCTAGAGCTTGCGGCTCGATGGATGCGAGCTCTGCCAAGCTTGCCGACGCCGCGTCCTCACTCAGATCGACCGCATGCAACGCGGCGGTCTCTGCGGCGTGGTCGATGGTGAGGAGAGTCTGTGCGATGACGAACTCATAATCCGGATAATCGTTCGGCCCCTCCCCTACGGCCGGGAGCTTCTCGAAGGTCTCGAGATAGTCATAAGCAAAGCCGCCTCCGACGAATGGAAGGGCGCCGTCCGGCGTGGAGTATCCGGCATCTAATTGAAGGGCACGAAGTACGGCGGCGGTCGAAACGTCGCGGAGGCGCTCGCGCTCGTCGCTCTTCGCGGAAAGGCTAAAGGCGAACGCCTCGCCATCGAAGTACTCGCCAAGCTGATCCTTGAGGCGCTCCATCATTGCCTCGCCCACTTTAGTTAGTGGCGTGGCTGCGACACGCTGTCCCCGGCAGGTAACTTTCAGCGCGGCCTGGAGAACTGCGATGCAGTTAAGGTTCTTCTTCGACTCGATGTCGGCGGCTTCAAGGAGGAGGCTATCCTTCGGCTGCGCGAGCCGTTGGAAAAGCAGGGACGCATCCTGCTCATAAGGTATCGCTCGGGAGGCGGTATGGAAGACCGTTCCGGAGGTAGGGGTTGGTGGCATTCGTGGTGGCCTTTCGCGGCTAAATGTTGTCTGTAGCTTTTAAAGTTTTGAAGCTTTAGATTCGCGCCGCGTGCGCCGTGGTGGTTATAAAACCACGAAAGGCCCGCATAGCGCGAGCCTAAACCTTCTGGGTTCGAGTGAACCGGCCCGCAGTTACGCGAGCCACCACCAGTTCTGGGATTTATTGGTCAGAAGTTGCATGAGACACACCTTAGCATGAGTGTGTGCTACGTGTGTGGTTTCGAGCACATTTTATGCACAGACAGAATGAATGGTCCGATGTACGGTTGCGACCATGGGCACACTTGAATCCAAACTCGCACCACTTCAGGAACAGTACTCGGAACAACTAGCCAAGCGCCGTGAGGAAGCGGCCGAGACCTTCAAGCGTTTCATGGAAGTTCACGGCGACGATGAGAAGCTGCAGAAGCACAAGACATGGCAAGCGCCATATGTCGACGCCTTCGCCCGTGAGGTCGCTCCGAATCTCAGTGTCGATGAGGTTGAGCTCGTGCTCGGCCAATCGCTGGTGGAATACCACGGCAGCGATTGGCTCGTGGTTGGCGAGAACGATGGCGAGCCAGTCCTCGGCATCTTCGATCCGGGCCGCCGTAGCGCTGCCCTTCCCCGCAACTACGCCCGCGAAATCGTGGAAGGAAATTGTCCCAAGTTCTTCGGCCTCGACTGGGTCCAGGTCTGGGACTTTGAGCCGGATGCTCCGGAATATGCTCCGGGCAAGCCGATAGCGGTGATGGAACAAATCGTATTGAGTGCCGCTTTCTATCGCGCGTTGAATCACCCAGAAGAATCTTCTAACGAGGTCTTGGATAAGGTCCTTCCAGAATTTGAAGCTGCCGATCTCCGCGAGAAGGGAGCGGAGCTGAACCGCCAGCCGCTCGCGGAGCGTCTGGAAGCGCTTCTGGCTCAGCACTCCTAGGCGCTGCTAACGCTAAACGCCCCGCGTAGTGTTTCACGTGAAACACTACGCGGGGCGTTGTTTGTGGCTGCTATTTAGAGCTGTTGCTTACTTGGTTGGCAACAGCGCCTTGTCGAAGTAGGCCTCGACCGCCGCGGCGTCGTCAAGCGGCAGGACCGCGCCGACGTATTGGTCTGGGCGGACGATGATAACGGCGCCGTCGCGGGAGATTCCACGGGCCTCGAAGATGTCGCGCTCTTCGGGCAGGGCGTTGAATACGTTCTCCCAATTGGGGATATGGAACTTGCCGTTGAGGGGGCGGAAGAGACGCGGGGCGTCCAAGATCTCGTAGTCGTGGTGGTTGGTCTGCTGGTAGATGGCCTTGACATCGAAGTAGGTGTTCTCGTCGGCATCAGCGGGAGTGAACTTAGCCAGAACCTCCTTCATCCGCTCGGCCCAGGCGCTGAGCTTGGATTCCTCGCCGGCTTTCGGGGCGTCGGCAAAAGCGTAGATGCGGTAGCGGCCGTCTGCGAAGTGCTGGTGGCCCAGGTGCTGCGGAACTGCGTCGCAGCGGCGGAGAACCTCAAAGGACTTAAAACGCTTGCCCACCGGGAAGCCGGTGGCGAGATCTTGATGCTGGGTGTCACCGACGATGATGTTCTCCTCGTACTGGGTCATCATGCCGGCGGCGAATTCCTCGGCGTCGACGTAGTACTTCTCCACCGCGCATGGATCCTCGAGCTCCTCCGGCGGGGTGGCCATGAGGGTGGACCATTCCTTATCGAAGTTGATGAGGTTCTGTGCGGCTGGCTGGCGCTCGCCATGGTAGGTGCTCAGCAGCTCCTCCGGCGCGCGGCCATCCAAGACGTGGCCAAGCTTCCAGCCAATGTTGAAACCATCCTGCATGGAAACGTTCATACCCTGGCCCGCCTTCGCGGAGTGGGTATGGCAAGCATCGCCGGTCAGGAAGACGCGCGGGGAATCGTTGTTGTCATCAAAGGCATCGACTAGGCGGTGGCCTACCTCGTAGACGGAGTGCCAAGCCACCATCTTCACATCGATGAAATAAGGAGAGTAGATCTCGTTGGCCTTCTCAATGATCTTCTCGATTGGCGTCTCGCGGATCTTGCCGTTGTCACCTTCTGGGACGACGCCCAAGTCGACGTAGATGCGGCAGAGGTAGCCGCCCTCGCGCGGGATGTGGAGGATCGAGCCAGCCTTGGAGTGGATGGCACACTTGGTGCGCCAATCTGGGAAGTCGGTATCGACCACGACGTCCATGACACCCCACGCGTGGTTGGCCTGATCGCCGTTTAAGCAACGGCCAATAGACTTGCGCACGCGGGACTTGGCGCCGTCCGAGCCAACGACGTACTTGGCGTGGACCGTGCGGGGATTGCCGTTCTCATCTTCGAGCTTGACGGCAACGGGGTATTCGCCCTCCCCTACCTCGAGCTCGATGAACTTCCAGCCATAGTCCGGTTCGATGCGGCCCGGGGCGCGGTGGGCAAAGCGGGCGAAGTAATCCAGAACGCGGGCCTGGTTGACGATGAGGTGTGGGAACTCGGAGATGCCACCCTCGTCATCGACGGGGCGGGCGCCGCGGATAATGTGCTCGCGGTTTTCTGGATCCGGGTTCCAGAAGGACATCTCGGTGATCTCGTAGGCTTCTTCGGTGATTTCCTTGGCAAAGCCGAAAGCCTGGAAAGTCTCCACGGAACGGGACTGGATGCCGTCTGCCTGGCCCAGGATGAGGCGGTGCGGGCGGCGCTCGATGATGCGAGTGTTGACGCTCGGGAACATTGCCAGCTGTGCAGCCGTGATCATGCCCGCCGGCCCGGAGCCTACGATGAGGACGTCCATGGTGTCTGGCAGTTCGCTGGCGCGGTCGACGCCGTAACCTGCGGGCTCGAGGACGCGGGGGTCTTGGGAAACATAACCATTGTGGTGGAACTGCACTGTGATCTCCTTGTTGGCCAAGATGAAGTGGATGGGATGCGGGTGACTTAACTCAATGCATTTAGGGAGTGTGATCTAAGTCCTATGTGCGGAATCATATATGATGCCGCAGTTTTCTACAATGAGCATTCAGATTTGCGTGGAAACGCTGGGGATTTACTTGCTGAAGATGAAGTGCCCGCGCGCTTGCGCGGCTTCGTGCTCTGGGCCAAGAGGGATTCCCTTGCGCTCACGGAGGATGAAGGTGCACACGAGGCCAACCAGCGAAGCCGTGACTAGATAGCCGGATACCGCGAAGGTGGTGCCCGTTGCTTCGACCAGGGAAGCCGCAATCATCGGGGCGAAAGCTCCGCCTAGGACCGAGCCGAGGGCGTAGGTGATGGAAACGCCCGTGGCGCGGATGGATGCCGGGAAAAGCTCGGCATACATGGCGGACTGGGCGCCGTAGGTCAGGCCCAGGCCAAAGGTTAGCGAGGTCAGTGCCAGATAGAGCAGCTTGAGATCGCCAGTGTTAACCAGAGGGAAAAGCGCTGCGGCGCCGAGCGCCTGAGCGATAAAGCCGATGAGATAAGTCGCGCGGCGACCAATTCGATCGGAGATGGCACCGGCAAACAACGTAAAAAGTGCCCAGGTAAACGCGGAAAGCGTGACGGCATTCAGGACGTCGCCGCGCGCGAGCGCAACCGGACCGTCCGGGTCGGTCGCATACTTCTGGATGTAGCCGCCCGTGGTCATGTAGCCCACGGTGCCATTGCCTGCGAAAACCAGTGCTGCGGTGAAGACTAGCGGGAAAAACTTCTTGAACAGAACGGCGAAAGGATGTGGCGTTTCTTCCTCTTGGCGCTCGGCGATTTCCTCGAAGACTGGGGATTCGTCAACGCCCATGCGGATTAGATAACCCACCAAAACCAGCACGAAGGAAAGCAGGAACGGTACACGCCAACCCCAGGCCATGAAGGCGTCGCCAGGCGCGATGGTGTTCATGATTGAAAGAACTCCGGAAGAAAGCAGCAGGCCAGCCGGCACGCCCACCTGGGGTCCGGCGCCATAGAGCCCGCGCTTATCGACGGGCGCGTGCTCCACCGCCATCAGCACCGCACTGCCCCACTCGCCGCCTGCGGAAATTCCTTGGATGATGCGCAGGGCAATGAGGAGGATCGGCGCCCAAACGCCAGCGCTATCGAAGGTGGGCAGGATGCCGATTAGCGTGGTGGCGCCGCCCATGGCGAAGAGGGTGACCATGAGAACCACGCGACGACCAAGGCGGTCGGCGAAGTGGCCGGCGAGGAAAGCGCCGATTGGGCGGAAGAGGAAGGAAAGGCCAACCGTAAGAAAGGAGATGATGGTGGCCAGGCCGCCTTCCAGCGGGCCGAACATGAGCTTGTTGAATACGAGGCCGGCTACCGCGGCGTAGAGGAAGTAGTCGTACCACTCGATGGCGGTACCGATGGTGGTCGCGGCGACAACACGGCGGCGTTCGGCCGTCGTGATTGTCGGGGCGGCAGTTGCTTGCGACATGTTTTCCCTTTCTAGTTGTGGCTTGTCGTATACTTAACCACTTATTGTGAGTTGAACCACTTGCGACGTTGGTAGGGATAATATACGATTTGGGCAAACATTTGAGAGAAAAGAAGGATTTTTCATGGCTGTACCCCAATTTCTGCCTGAGAAACCGGGCAAGATTATTGCCGTGCACGTGGCTTTTGAGTCCCGTGCCGCTCAACGTGGTCGCTGGCCCAAGACCCCGAGTTACTTCCTGAAGGCGACCAGTACCCTGGCGGAATCCGGCGGCGTCGTCGAGCGTCCGGCGGGCACTGAGCTGTTGGCATTTGAAGGCGAGATTGCGCTCATCATTGGCAAGCCGGCTCGCAATGTCACCTTGGATGAGGCTTGGGGTCATGTCGCCTATGTAACTGCTTCCAATGACCTGGGTCTTTATGATTATCGCGCGCAGGATAAGGGATCTAATACCCGTTCCAAGTCCCGCGATGGTTATACGCCGATTGGGCCCATGCTTATCGACGCTCAGACGACCGACCCCGCCTCGTTGCGCCTGCGCACCTGGGTTAATGGCGAGCTGGCGCAGGAAGGTACCTCGTCTGAGAAGGACTTGATCTTCCCTCTCGCGCAATTTGTTGCGGACCTCTCCCAGCACATGACTCTGGAGACTGGCGATATCATCCTGACGGGCACCCCGGCGGGTTCCACCGTGATCAAGCCCGGCGATGTCGTCGAGGTCGAGGTTGACGTACCGGGTGGCGAGACCTCCGGACGTCTTAAGACGGCAGTCGTAGAAATCCCGGCTTCCTTCGATTCGGCTCTGGGTAATCTGCCGAATGTCGATGACAAGCAGCGCGAGGATGCTTACGGCGACCGTGAGTCCGCTGGGCTTCCGCCGCTTCCCTCTTCCTCCTCTTCCGAACTTTCCGCGGAATTGAAGCGGAAATTGGAGGAGGCGCCCACCGCCGGACTTTCGGCACAGTTACGAAATCGCGGCATCAACCAATCCGTCATCGAAGGTGTCTATCCACAGACTCCGGGCACCAAAATGGTGGGCGTCGCCCGCACCCTGCGCTTCGTTGCCGGGCGCGAAGATCTCTTCAAGAGCCACGGCGGCGGCTTCAACGAGCAGAAGAAAGTCTTCGACACCGTGAAGGAAGGCGAAGTAATCGTCATCGAGGCTCGCCAAGAGCCGGGGTCTGGCACCCTGGGCGACATTCTTGCACTGCGCGCGAAGACCCGCGGCGCGGCCGGTGTTGTCACCGATGGCGGTGTGCGCGACTACGAGGCGGTCCGTGAGATCGGCCTGCCCGTCTTCACCCAAGGCGCACACCCATGCGTGCTCGGCCGCAAGCACGTTCCGTGGGATAGCGACATTGCTGTTTCCTGTGGCAACGCCACCGTTATCCCGGGAGACATCATCGTCGGCGATGACGACGGCGTCATCGTCATCCCGCGCGAGTTGGCTGAGGAGGTAGCAGACGCTGCGCTTGCCAAGGAGCACGAGGATGAGTGGGTGGCCGAGCAGGTCAAGGCCGGCGCAAGCCTCGACGGGATGTTCCCGCCAAAGGGCGCCAACAAGGAGGCCTACCTCGCCTTCAAGAATGGGGGTGGTCAATGAGCCTCGCGGAGAGCAAATCCCAACAGGCATATAACTGGATAAGCCAGCAGATCCGCACCCGCGGATACGAGCCAGGCCACCGCTTGGTTCTTACAACAATTGCGGAAGAACTCGATGTCAGCGTCGTGCCGGTGCGCGAGGCCATCAGGCAGCTCGAGGCCGAAGGGCTGGTTACCTACGAACGCAATGTGGGCGCGCGAGTAACCACCCACAACCGCGAGGCCTACTACGAATCCATGGAGATCGTGGCCACACTCGAGGCCCGGGCAACCGCCCAGTCCGCTCCCTTCCTCGAAGCCGCGGACGTCGCCAAGGCGCGGGAGCTTAATCAGCAGATGCGCGAGCTTGATGTCACCCACGACCCAGACGAGTTCACCAAGCTCAACAAAGAATTTCATAGCGTGCTCTTTGCCAAGTGTCCCAACGAAAGGCTTGTAAAGCTGGTTTACGAGCAATGGGACCAACTGGAATATCACCGCGTTTCGACCTTCCGCTACATCCCGGAGCGGGCGTTGGACTCGGTGGAAGAACACGAAAAGCTAATCACCCTCATCGAGATCGGCGCCGAGGAAGCATACGTGGAAAAGGTTGCACGGGAACACCGCTTGCAAACCTCTCGGAGCTATCGGGCAAAAAACGCCGAAACAGACACTGCAAACGCAACCTAGATACCCAGACTTAAAGGAGAACCCTAAAGCCATGAGCATCAACAACGACGCCGCGAAGCCAAACGACCTGCCAGAGAAGATCCTCCACTACATCGATGGTGAGTTCGTTTCCTCCATCGACGGCGATGAATTCGACGTACTGGATCCGGTAACCAACCAGAACTACATCAAGGCCGCCTCCGGCAAGCCGGCCGACATCGACAAGGCCGTTGCTGCCGCCAAGGCTGCCTTTGAGCGCGGCGAGTGGTCCAAGGCTCTCCCCCGCGAGCGCGCTCGCGTCCTCAACAAAATCGCAGACATCGTCGAGACCCGCGCAGACAAGCTGGCTGCTTGGGAGTCCTTCGACTCCGGCCTGCCCATCACCCAGGCCAATGGCCAGGCCAAGCGCGCGGCGGAGAACTTCCGCTTCTTCGCTGACCTCATCGTTGCGCAGGCCGACGACGCCTACAAGGTTCCGGGCCGCCAGATTAACTACGTCAACCGCAAGCCAATCGGCGTCGCAGGTCTTATCACCCCGTGGAATACTCCGTTCATGCTGGAGTCCTGGAAGCTCGCTCCTGCTATCGCCACCGGTAACTCCGTTGTCCTGAAGCCTGCCGAGTTCACCCCGCTTTCTGCACAGCTGTGGGCAGGCATCTTTGAGGAGGCTGGCCTCCCGAAGGGCGTCTTCAACCTAGTCAACGGCTTCGGCGAGGAAGGCTACGCGGGCGACCCACTGGTCAAGCACCCAGACGTCCCGCTGATCTCCTTTACCGGCGAGTCCCGCACCGGCCAGATCATCTTCGGGAACGCGGCACCGCACCTGAAGGGTCTGTCGATGGAGCTGGGCGGCAAGTCCCCTGCCATCGTCTTCTCCGACGCGGACCTCGACACCGCAATCGACGCCTGCATCTTCGGCGTGTTCTCCCTGAACGGCGAGCGCTGCACCGCCGGCTCCCGCATCCTCGTCCAGCGCGACATTTACGATGAGTTCGTTGAGCGCTACACCGCCGTCGCCAAGCGCGTAAAGGTGGGCCTGCCTTCTGACCCGAAGACCGAGGTTGGCGCCCTGGTTCACCCAGAGCACTACGAGAAGGTCACCTCGTACATTGAGATTGGCAAGCAGGAAGCCAAGCTGGCCGCCGGCGGCGAGCGCCCAGAGGGCTTCGAAGAGGGCAACTTTGTGCAGCCGACCGTCTTCGTTGACGTCGACCCATCCGCCCGCATCTTCCAGGAAGAAATCTTCGGTCCGGTCGTTGCGATCACCCCGTTCGACACCGACGAGGAAGCGCTCGAGCTGGCCAACAACACCAAGTACGGTCTGGCCGCATATGTCTGGACCTCCGACCTCAAGCGTGCGCACAACTTCGCGCAGAACGTGGAGGCCGGCATGGTCTGGCTCAACTCGAATAACGTCCGCGACCTGCGTACCCCATTCGGCGGCGTGAAGGCTTCCGGCTTGGGCCATGAGGGTGGCTACCGTTCCATCGATTTCTACACCGACCAGCAGGCAGTCCACATCAACCTCGACAAGGTTCACAATCCGGTCTTCGGCAAGCAGGACTAAATCTCTTTTCTCTCACCTACTTTTCACCCAAGGAGCACATCATGACCAACGTTCAAGCACCGGATATCCTGCGTTGCGCCTACATGGAGATCGTTGTTACCGATCTTGAGGCTTCCCGTAAGTTCTACGTGGATACCTTAGGCCTCGTCGTGACCGAGGAAGATGACAACGCAATCTACCTGCGCACCTACGAGGAGTTCATCCACCACAACCTGGTGCTGCGCAAGGGCCCTGTTCCGGCAGTGGCGGCCTTCTCCTACCGCGTGCGTAGCCCCGAAGATCTGGACCGCGCTGAGGAGTTTTACAAGGCCCGCGGCTGCGAGGTTCGTCGCAACAAGGACGGCTTTGTCAAGGGTGTCGGCGACTCTGTGCGTGTGCAGGATCCGTTGGGCTTCCCATACGAGTTCTTCTACGAGGTAGAGCACCGCGAGCGTCTGGCGTGGAGCTATGACGCCCATATCCCGGGCGCGTTGGTTCGCTTGGATCACTTCAATCAGATCACCCCGGATGTTCCGAAGGCCGTGGATTACATGGAGGATCTTGGCTTCCGCATCACTGAGGATATCCGCGATGAGCAGGGCACCGTCTATGCCGCATGGATGCGCCGTAAGCCGACCGTCCACGACACCGCAATGACCGGTGGTGACGGCCCGCGCATGCACCACATCGCGTTCGCGACCCATGAAAAGCACAACATCATCGCCATCTGCGACAAGCTTGGCGCTCTCCGCGAGTCTGACGCTATCGAGCGCGGCCCAGGCCGTCATGGCGTTTCCAATGCCTACTACCTCTACTTGCGTGACCCGGATGGTCACCGCGTGGAGATTTACACCCAGGATTACTACACCGGCGACCCAGACAACCCGGTTGTCACCTGGGACGTCCACGACAATCAGCGTCGCGACTGGTGGGGTACCCCGGTTGTTCCTTCTTGGTACCGCGACGGCTCCACCGTCCTCGACCTCGATGGCAATCCGGTTCCGCTGGTCGAGCGCACTGATGAGTCCGAGATGGCGCAGACCATCGGAGCGGATGGCTTCTCCTACACCCGCAAGGAAGATTCCGAGGAGATGCCGGAGTGGAAGCAGGGCGAGTTCAAGCTCGGCAACCAGCTCTAAAGCTCTCATGGATGCTGGACTGTGATTTCAAGGTTGATTAAAACCCAGAAATGCGGTCCAGCTTTTCTGCATGTTTCACGTGAAACAACGAACTAAGGAATGCGACAATGTTAGATAGCAAGCAACATATAGCCATCGCGGATGAGCTGGCGCAGGCCGAGCGCGACCGCACGATGATTCCTCTGCTGAGCACTCGTTTCCCGGACATGGGTGTGGAGGATTCTTATGCCATCCAGGGTGAATGGGTAAAGCGCGGCATCGCCGGTGGGCGACGCCTCGTTGGCCGCAAGATTGGCTTGACCTCCAAGGTAATGCAGGAGGCAACCGGCATTACCGAACCGGATTACGGTGCCATCTTTGCGGACCAGGTTTATGAGAACGGTTCCATTATCGAGCACGCGCAGTTCTCGAATGTGCGCATCGAAGTGGAGCTTGCCTTCGTTCTCAAGGAGGACCTGGCGGGGCCTAACTGCAGCATCTTTGACGTGCTCCGCGCGACCGATTACGTGGTGCCAGCCTTGGAGATCCTCTCCTCCCGTATTGAGATGAAGGGCCGCACCATCGTGGACACCATCTCTGATAACGCGGCGCTCGGTGCGATGGTTTATGGCGGCAACCCAGTCCGTCCCGAAGACGTTGACCTCCGTTGGGTCTCCGCCCTCCTCTATCGCAATGAATCCATCGAAGACACCGGCGTCGCCGCGGCGGTGCTCAATCATCCGGCGATGGGCGTCGCCTGGCTGGCGAACAAGCTGCATGCACATGGCGACACTTTGAAGAAGGGCGACATCATCCTCGCCGGCTCCTTCACCAAGCCGATGTGGGTGGAGCCGGGCGATACCGTCCACGCCGATTATGGAAAGTTGGGAGCAATCACATGCCGATTCCAGTAGAACTTCCGCCAACCTTCACACGCGCGCTTGACGACGCCCCCTTGATCGGCGCCTGGATCTGCTCCGGCTCCCAGGTGGCGGCGGAGATTGTTGCTTCCGCCGGTTTCGATTGGCTGCTCATTGATGGCGAGCACTCCCCTTATAGCTTGGAGACCATCGCAGAATTGCTTCGGGCCACGGATGCGTATGGGCCAACCCGTATGGTGCGTGTTCCGGTTAATGACACCGCACTTATCAAGCAATACCTAGATGTTGGTGCCCAGAACCTGATGGTGCCGATGGTCGATACTGCAGCCGAGGCCGAGAAGGCTGTAGCGGCAATGTATTACCCACCGCGCGGTGTGCGCGGCGTCGGCAGTGCGTTGGCTCGTTCTTCCCGCTGGAATGGTGTGGAGGGGTATTTGCAGAAGGCCGCTGAGACCGTCAGCCTGACCGTGCAGATTGAGTCCTTCACCGCTGTGGAGAACGCGGCGGAGATCGCGGCCATCGATGGTGTTGACCAAGTATTTGTCGGCCCATCGGATCTGGCGGCCTCAATGGGGCTACTGGGCCAGCAGACTCACCCGGACGTGTTGGACGCAGTGCAGCGTACTTTCGATGCGGTCCGTGCCGCGGACAAGCCGGTGGGCGTCAACGCTTTCAATCTGGAGCAGGCGCAGCGTTATCTCGACGCAGGTGCGTCGTTTGCGCTGGTAGGAGCTGATGTCCAGCTGCTGTCCGGTGCGGCGCGTACGCTGGCGGACAAATTCTCGAAGAAAGGTTAGCAACTTTTATGACCATCAATGTTGAGCAACTGTTGGCCAAGGTTCCGACCGGCCTGCTGATTAACGGGCAGTGGCGCGATGCTGCGTCAGGTGAGACCTTCGACGTGGAGAATCCCGCCACCGGCGAGGTACTAGCCACATTGGCTTCGGGTAACTCGGAGGACGCCGTGGCCGCGCTGGATGCCGCCTGTGCCGTCCAGGACGAGTGGGCGCGCACAATCCCGCGCGAGCGTTCTAACATTCTGCGTCGCGCCTTCGAGCTTGTTACCGAGCGCAAGGATGAATTCGCTGCGTTGATGACCTTGGAAATGGGCAAGCCTCTGGCTGAGGCCTACGGTGAGGTCACTTACGGCGCGGAGTACCTGCGTTGGTTCTCTGAGGAAGCCGTGCGTGACTATGGCCGCAGCTTGCCCGCACCGGAGGGCACCCTTCAGATGGTGACCCGCCGTAAGCCGGTGGGCCCGTGCCTGCTTATCACCCCGTGGAATTTCCCACTCGCCATGGCTACCCGCAAGGTTGCGCCGGCGGTTGCTGCGGGCTGCACCATGGTGCTCAAGCCAGCGAAGCTGACTCCGCTGACCGCTCAGTACTTCGCCCAGACCATGATTGACGCAGGTCTTCCGGAGGGCGTTCTGAACGTCGTGGCGGGTAAGTCCGCTTCCGCCATTTCTGAGCCGGTCATGGCTGACTCGCGCCTCCGCAAGGTGTCTTTCACTGGCTCTACTCCGGTGGGTAAGACCTTGTTGAAGGCTGCTGCGGACAACGTTCTGCGCACCTCCATGGAGCTCGGTGGCAACGCGCCGTTCATCGTCTTCGAGGACGCAGACTTGGATCAAGCTGTAGCGGGTGCGATGGGCGCGAAGATGCGCAACATTGGTGAGGCCTGCACCGCAGCTAATCGGTTTATCGTGCACGAGTCCGTGGCTGAAGAGTTCGCACAGAAGTTTGCAGCCAAGATCTCTGAGCTCAAGGTGGGCAACGGCATGGATGAGGGCGTTACCTGTGGGCCGCTCATTGAGAAAAAGGCTCAGGACAACGTCGCCGCGCTCGTCGAAGACGCCGTCGCCAAGGGTGCCAAAGTCCTCGTCGGCGGCAGCCGTGGTGAGGGTGCTGGCTACTTCTACGAGCCCACCGTCCTGACTAATGTTTCACGTGAATCACGCGTGGCGCAGGAGGAGATCTTCGGACCGGTTGCGCCGATCCTCACCTTCAGCGATGAAGCCGAGGCCATCGAGCTGGCCAACGACACCGAGTATGGCCTGGCCTCCTATGTGTTCACGGAAGACTCCGACCGTATGTGGCGCCTGGGCGATGGCCTAGAGTTCGGCCTCATGGGCTTTAACGCCGGCGTCATCTCTAACGCCGCTGCCCCATTCGGTGGCGTCAAGCAGTCCGGCATGGGCCGGGAGGGCGGCGCTGAGGGCATCGAGGAGTACACCTCGCTGCAGTACATCGGTGTGCGTAACCCATACGCCAACCGATAAGGAATATAAGAAAAGCAGCCACTCCGATGGGGTGGCTGCTTTAGGTCTTAACGAGGGTCGCGCTCGCAACCAACGCCATCGCCATCACGATCAAACTTCGACATGAAGCCAGGATCGCCAGAGCGGATTGGGCGGCCAATGGAGTTCCACACGGCAGTGCAGTTTGCATAGCTGGCGGTGACGCGAGCAGGGGCGGGTGCCATCACGCGAGGTGGGGCTGGAGCTGGCCTAGGGGCGGGAGCGGGAGCTGGTGCCGGTGCTGGCGCAGGGGCGGGAGCCGGTGCTGGAGGATTCGGAATAATTCCAGGCAGCGGATTGGGGATCATGCGCTGTTGAACAGCCCAATAGACTCCGCCCGCGATGAGGCCGGCCAATGCGAGAGCGCCAACGACAGAGCCAACAATTACCCCGGTATCAGGTTCAGAGGACTGGGAGTTGGTGGCGGTATCTTGTTCGGCTGTAACGCCCGTTTCGGAGGCAACCGGAGCGTTAACTTCTTGTGCTTGCGCTGGAGAGATAGCGCCAAATGAGAGGGCCGCTGCAAGCAGTAGGCCAAGAGATTTCTTCTTCACAAATTTATTATGCGACTACGCAGAGCCGTATAGAGGCTAAATGGGAGATTTACCCCCATCTAGAACTCTTAAAGGGATGGAGTGCGAAACGGGCGCGATAAGCGCTGGGAGAAAGCCCGAACTCAGTCTTGAAGATGCACGAGAAATGCGAAGGATCGTGCAGGCCGTAGCGCGCGGCGATGGTGCCAATGGATTCCTTGGCATTTAAGGGGTTTGTTAGCTCCTCCCGTACTTTCTCTAGTCGGCGGCTGCGGATGTAGGAACCTACTGAAAGGCCTTGTGCGGCGAAGCGGGAATGGAGATGGCGCACGGATACGAAAAGCGCCGTGGCGATGGTGCTTGGGGAAAGATCTGCATCAGCCAAATGCTGCTCGATATATGAGGTGGCCTGGTTGAATAACAAATTCTTCGAGTCAGAAGCGGTGTCGAGCTCAGAAGAGAACACTGTGACCAACATGTTCAAGGCGGAGTGAACAAGGGCCGGGGCGTGCGGGCCTTCGAGCACGTCGAGGTTATTGGCCAGCTGCTCGAAAAGCGGCACTGCCACCTTGCCCAAGCCATGATCACGTGAAACTGGGCTCGCAGTTAGCTGCTGAATCTGCGCCGGTGTGAGGCTAAGTAGGCTCTCTGGAAAGTGAACGATAAGAGTGTGCTGCTCGACGGGATATTCAAGAACATAAGGCCGTTGAGTGACATACAGTGCTAAGTCACCAGGATGAAGCTCGCAGGTTCGGCCATCTTGCGCCATGGTGGAGCGGCCGGAAAGCTGGAGGCTGAGTTTGCAAAAGGGGGCGTCGGCAAGCGCTGCGTTTTCCCTTTTTACCGAATGGGGCGCGGTGTGCATGTCAAAGAGGGAGACCTCCCCCACCCTGGTGCTGGTGAGCTGGGCCCAAAAGGTGCTCGCCTCGGGTGCGTGAACCTCCAGCTTGCCGAAGGTCTCCGAAGACGCCGCGCGCCAGGCCGCGAGGTCATAGTGCGAGGAAGAGTTGGGCATATAAGTACTATACAGTGACCTCAAGCACATTTTTGAACAAGTTTTGTGCGCTTAAAGTCAAGCGGCAATATGTGTTGTGGGTAACAATAGTCAAAACTTTGCACACCTCGACTAAGGAGAATAAATGTCGCAGTTCGCCACGTATGAAGATCTTCTCGCAGCTGTTAGCGCTGAGGATGGCGTAGAAATCATCAACCCAGCCACCGAAGAGGTTGTGGGCGTCGCACCTGAAGGCAGTGTTGAGGAGCTCAATGCGGCGGTTGAGCGTGCGGTTCACGCGCAGAAGTCCTTTGCAAAGCTCAGCGACTCTGAGCGCTGTGACCTCTTGCTGAAGGCTGCGGACGCCATTGAGGCTTCCGCGGAGCCGCTGGTGGAGCTGCTCTCCCGCGAGCAGGGCAAGCCGCTGAACGGACCGAATGCTCGCTTCGAGGTTGGTGCGTGCTCCGCGTGGCTGCGCGCGACGGCGTCCTTCGAGTCCCCTGATTACACCGCTGTCGATGATGACATTACCGCGACCGTGCACTACCGTCCGCTCGGCGTCGTCGGTGCGATTGGCCCGTGGAACTGGCCGATGATGATCACCATTTGGCAGATTGCCCCGGCCCTACGCATGGGTAATGCCGTGGTGGTTAAGCCTTCCGAGTACACCCCGCTGTCCGTCCTGGCGCTCATCAAGGTCTTCAATTCCGTGCTTCCGGAAGGCGTCCTGCAGGTTGTCACCGGCGACGGCGCGGTAGGCGCAGCGCTGACCACTCACGCCGACATCGACAAGATCATGTTCACCGGCTCCACTGCGACCGGCAAGAAGATCGTCGAGTCCTCTGCGGCGAACCTGCAGCGCCTCACCCTCGAGCTCGGCGGTAACGATGCGGGCATCGTGCTTGACGACGCCGACCCAGCCGCCATCGCCGGCGACCTTTTCTGGGGCGCGTTCATCAACACTGGACAAACCTGCGCGGCAATGAAGCGCCTGTACGTGCCGGAATCGCTTTACGACGCCGTCTGCGAAGCCCTCGTCGAGGTAGCCAAGGCCTCGCCGATGGGTGTGGGCTTGGAAGAAGAAAACGTGCTCGGCCCGCTGCAGAACAAGCAGCAGTTCGACATCGTGGACAAGCTGGTAAAGGCAGCGAAGGAGTCCGGTGCACGCGTGCTGTTGGGCGGCGAGCCTGACTATGACGCGCCGGGCCACTTCTACCCCACCACCCTGGTGGCAGATATCGACCCGGATAACCCGCTCGTCGTCGAGGAGCAGTTTGGCCCTGCTCTGCCGATCATCAAGTACACCGACCTGGACTGGGCAATCGAGCAGGCCAACAAGCTCGATGTCGGCCTTGGTTCCTCGGTGTGGTCCGCCGATCGCGAGCGTGCGCGTGAGGTCGCGGCGCGCCTCGAGGCTGGTACCACCTGGATTAACGGTCACGGCGGCGTCGACCCGCGCGTGCCATTCGGCGGCATCAAGTCTTCGGGCTACGGCGTGGAGTTCGGTACCGAAGGCCTCAAGGGTTTGGCTTACCCGCAGATCATCAACGGCTAATCCCGAATTTTCCTAACTATTTGGGTGGGCTATTGGTGGATCTAGACTGCAACTATGACTAAACAAGTGCCTCGCTCGATGGTCCAAGGTTCACCTCGCTTAGTTGCAGGTGGCCTCAACAAAGACACCCAGCTGTGCCTGTCCCTGTCCGGGCGCCCGGGTAACACGGGCACGCGCTTTCATAACTATCTCTATGACGCGCTAGAGCTGAACTACGTGTACAAGTCGTTTACCACCGATGACATCACGCAGGCCATCGCTGGCGTGCGCGGCCTGCAGGTGCGCGGCGCGGCGATTTCGATGCCGTGGAAAGAAGACGTCATCGCGTTGGTCGATGAAATGGACCCATCGGCGCAGGTCATCGAGTCTGTTAACACCATCGTGAACACCGACGGCCACCTCAAGGCCTACAACACCGATTACCTCGCGATTGTCAGCCTCCTGAAGTCCTACGAGGTGCCTACTGACCTGCCCACGGTCGTGCTGGGATCGGGCGGCATGGCCAAGGCTACGGTTGCAGCGCTGCGCGATAGCGGCTTCGAGCATGTCACGGTTGTCGCTCGCAACGAGCAGACCGGCCCGGCGCTGGCCGGCAAGTACGGCTACGAGTGGCGCGCTACCTTGGACTCCTTCCCGGGCATGGTCATCAATTGCACCCCAATCGGTATGGAGGGACCTGAAGAAGACGACATGCCGGTTAGCGACGCCGTGGTTCAGCACGCCCAAGTCATCTTCGACGTTGTTCCGCGCCCGACGTGGACCGTGTTGCTGCAGCGCGCTCGCGAACTGGGCAAGGTCTGCATGACCGGCGCTGAGGTGATGAGCATCCAGGCCCTCGAGCAGTTCGTGTTGTACACCGGCGTGCGCCCGGACGATGAGCTGGTGGCAGAGGCCACCGCGTTTAGCCGCCAGTAGTTCCCCGCCACTCGCCCACCACTACTCGCCCGCCGGCAAATACCCAGGGCTGGGCACCCAGAGTTCCTGTTCGCGCTTCCTAGCAGTCGCAGGCTTGCCGACGCCCACCTCGAGGTCTGGGTAGGCAGCCCTGGGTATTTGCCGGACGAGACCGGACGGGGCGGGAAACGGCGGGAAACGACGGGAAGCGTGGGGCGGCCGGACGGGCGGTTAGCGCGCGGGACTATGGGGCGTCGAAAAGCGCCTTTGCTTCAGTGCCCGTGGCCACGGCTGCTGCGACCAAGATGCGGGACTGGCCTGCGCGTAGCGTTCCAGAGCTGATGATGCCCTTCTCCCCTAGCGTCGCACCGCCGCCGGCGCCGCCGTAGACACCTGAGACTGGCCCGGCGTCTACGCGCGTGCTCAGCACGACGGGGATGGTGGCGGCGGCCTTGATGGCGGCGTCGGCAAGCGAGCTGCCAATGTTGCCCGCTCCCATCCCTTCGATGACCAGCCCCTGTGCTCCGGTCTTTACGCTGGCCTCAATCAAATCCCCAGGCGCGCCGGGGTACGCGGCGATGATGTCGACGCGAACATCCTTCATGGGCTTGAAGTCCAGGCCCTTAGGGCGCTCGCCGCCGTTGGTGGAAAAGCCATCGGCGTGCTCGGTGTGGGACTTATACGCGCCTCGGGCGGGCAGCACTGTGCCGCCGAACGCGATGAAAGCGCCCTTGTTTTGCGGGTTTGTGACCGTCTCGACCGCGAGGGCGAGGTTCGCGGGGCCGTCAGGGGCAGGGTCGTCGAAGGGGCGCATAGCGCCGGTAAGCACGACGGGCTTCTCGCCATCGATGAACGTGTCGACGGCGATGGCGGATTCCTCCATCGAGTCAGTGCCGTGAGTGACGATGACGCCGTCGACGTCCTCGCGTGTTAGCGCCTCGCGGACATGACGCACGATGTTGTCGGTGTCTTCCAAGGTCATCGCGGAGGAGTCTAGCTGCGCGATTTCTTTGACCTCCATGGTGAGCTTGTTCTTGTCGAAGCTGTCATACAACGGCTCCACCAGGTCGGGACCCGATACTGTCGGCACCAGTGCGCCTGAGGCGTCGGCGGTGCTGGCGATGGTGCCACCGGTTGAAAGCACGACGATATGGCCGCTGACTTTGCTGTGGTCTACCTTGTCGCCGGCGTCTTGGGTGACGCTGCCTTCGGTGCCCTTACTGTCCTTGGCTGAGGCGCAGGAGCTGACAACGCTCGCGCCGGCGGTGAGTGCTGCGACGCTTAAGAATCCGCGTCGGCTGATGGAAAAAGCCATGTTATGCCTTTCTCTCGTGGCTTCGGCCTGTGCAGAAGCCTTTAAATTTATCCAACGCGAGAAGGCGGCGTTAAAGGCGTGAGTATCTGCTACTTAACACCTGTATGGGGTCATCCGCGGCGGGCTTTATGGCAAATACCCAGGGCTGGGCACCCAGAGTTCCTGTTCGCGCTTCCTAGCAGTCGCACGCTTGCCGACGCCCACCTCGAGATCTGGGTAGGCACCCCTGGGTATTTGCCGGAGGGGGTGGGAAGCGCGGGACGGCGAGAAGGGGCCAGCGTTAGCGGGAGAGCTTGGCCACCAGCTGCTCGTGGTGCACCGCGGACAAGCAGCCCACCTCCACGACGTGGCGGGCCAAAGCCTTATCTCCCATCTTGGCGCGGAAAGCCATCCCCATCGTGACGTCGTGAGGCGGGGTGCCGATAAGCTCCAGTGCATCGCCGGAGTGAATCGTGCCGGGTTCGATGATGCGCAGGTAGGCACCGCAATCGCCGTGCTGAGTAAAAGAGCGCAGCCAGCCGCGTGTGTTCATCCAGCCCGCGAAAGTGGCGCAGGGTTGGCGCGGGATGGAGACCTCCAACAGTGCGCCGCCTACGCGAATACGCTGGTTGATAAGCGTTTGCTCCCAATCGATACCGAGTGTGGTGAGGTTTTCACCGAAGCTGCCACTAGGCAAATTTGCCGATAGTTGGTCTTGCCAATAATCCAGTTCTTCACGCGCGAAGGCGTACACGGCCTTCTCGGCGCCGCCGTGATGCTCGTGGTCACCGATGGAATCACCAACCACGCCCGAGCCATCGCCATAATTGGGTCCCGGGACGGCCAGCTCGATGTGCGGACGCGGCTTTTTATCGATGCCCGTGTAGGCATGCCGGTTGCTTGGATCGTCGCGGCGTACTGCCACGTTTGTCGAGAGAACCTTCATGCCTACAAAGACTAGCGCTGCTGGAACAGCGCCTCAGCGGTAACGAGGTCGTAGAAGAACAGGCGCGGGGCGAGCGGCATGACGTCGGCAAGCATAGGCATGTCCTCCTTCAGCAGGGCGTTTTCCGGGATGGCGCCGTGCGCCACCGCGCGGGAAGCCAGCGCGAAGGCGTAGGAGATATACGGCATCCACGCGGCAGCGTTGAGCTCGTCTGCGGTGTTGCCGCTGCCAAAGGCGCTCAGCGCGATGAGCGTGTGGCTCACGGACATGTCCACGCCGGCTTCCTGAACAATCGAGGTCAGGGCCGTTGCATCCTTGCGCAGCTTCTCCACGGTGCCCAGGGCATCGAGCGGGCCGTTGTTGGCAAAGCATTCGCGCAGCGCGACGATGCGGGCGGCCTCGCTGGTGAGGTCATCTACCTCAGGCGAGGGGCTCGGTGTGGTGGCGGCCGCGAGCAGCATCGGGCGCGTCAGGCTGTCGACGCCCGAGGTGCGCGCTGTGGCGAGCTTTTCCGGCAGTGCGGCATCGGACGCGACGGCGCCCAAAAGGCCCGGGTAGTTATCCGTTGCTGGGTTATCGCTGGCGACGTCCATGTGGAACAAACGGGTGCGCACCAGGGAGCGAGCCTGCTGGTTAACGCTCACACCAGATTGGCCCAGTGCCTGCACGGCTGCGGCTGGGTCGAGGCGCAGATTGTCGATGATGCTGTCGAACATCGCCTGCAGGCGCGGGTTCGGGCTGCGCTGCGAGAGCACGTGCAGGGAACGGAAAGCGTCCCAAAGCTCGAGCGGGGTCCACTCCTTCGAGGCCAAGGCCGGCTCGGCGGCGTCGGTGCCCACGACGAGTGAGGCGCTCGACGGGCGCGCCGGGGCGGCGAGGTTGGAGGAAGCCTGTAGCTCGCGGACGTCGACAAGCAAAGTGCCCTCGAGCTCAGGAGCTTCGAAACCGGCCTCGTTTGGCTCAAGGCGGGTTGGGGCAACGGTTGGGTTAGCCAAAGGCCACGCCCATCCCACGAGGTCAACGGGTTCTTCGAGGTTCTGCTCGATCTCGATGCCCTCCCCAATCAGGCCGCGGCTGGCCAATGGGGACTTGCGGACGGTAGCCAGCGCAGCATAGATGAGGCTCGAGGAAGCCGATGCCTCGTACTCCAGCACACGGCGCTCCATGCTGCGGCTCAGGTGCGCGGCGCGCTCCTTCTCAGGCAGCTCGGCGAGGTAATCCTCGTAGGACAGCGTGGACCACATGAGGAACAGCTCGCAGGAAGCCTGCTTGCGCACGGCGCTGACCAAAGCGCCATTCGGCACGGACAGGTTGCGCACCGGCTGAGTGGTGCGGGAGGTACGCGCGAGCTCCTTGATCTTTTGGCGGGAGTCGATGGTGACGAACTTCGCCAGCGGTAGCGGGCGCGGGGAATGGACGCTGAACTGGGCGTCCTGGTCCAGTTGACCTGCCAGGATGACCGGCTTTTCGTAGTGGATGGTCGGCTCCAAGCCGATGCGCTTGACGCGGGTGAAAAGAGCCTCTGGGATGACGTCGAATTCCAGCTCGTAGCCGGCCTCGCTGGCTACTACCTCGCGGCGGGAGACCTCCGTCTCCTGGAAAGTTCGTGCCTTCTTATCCAGTACGATTGGCTTCTTCGGCGGCGAGGCGAGCAGGTAACCAAACGCGGAGTGCTTGCCTAAGGCATCGATGAAGCGGAAGTCGGTACCGCGCGGGCCCTCGTTCTTTGCGCGCATGTGCAGGCCCTCGGCCATGGAGATAAAGCGGACGTCGACAAGCGTGTCCTCGTGGTACAGCGAGACCTCGTAACGGCCGACCCACGGATCCTCGTAGAGATCGGAGGGGAACGCCTCTGCTATGCCGGTGCCGAGGGATTGCTCGGAAATCTCTTCCTGCTCGCCGTCGACAGGCGCATAGACCAAATCGAGGCGCCACTCCCCTTCTTTGTACAGCGTTACCTTCGGCGACTGCGTATAAATCGGCTCGCCGTCCAGGCCCTGCGCATTGGGCAAGGTCTGGACGGAAAAGTCCCACTCAAAGAACACTTGCTTGTCGATGTCCACCGGCTCGCGTTGTGGCACCTCTACGCGCTGTGGCAGTGGACCAAACTCCCAGCCCGCCCAGATAGCTAGCGGCGTGGCATCCTCCAGGGTGCCCTGTGGGGCGAGCAGCGTGGTCTGATCGTGGATGATAAACGGTGCATCGCTGCTGATGCCGGTGAAGTGGAACTCCGGCGCGAGTGGTTCATCGCCGTCCATGAGGGTTACCTGGATGGACTTGAAGGGGCCGGGAATGCCCACGCGCAGACGCTCGCCGGCTTCGAAGACGCGGACGGAGTGTGGGCGATCGATGAAGTGGGATTCGACGCGCCACTGCGGTTGCTCCAGTTCGTGCTCCATGAGGTCTGGCAGTGCGATATCCAGGATGCGAGTCTTTGGGTCAAGGCTTAGGCGAGGAGCCTGTTCGAGATAAGAGGACTGTTCAATTGCCGTGGTTTCCAAGCACAGAGTCTCCGCATTCATTTGCCCCATAATAGGACAAATCGCAGCGTGTTGGTAGTGCGCTGGTAGCGGGCTGTGGCGGCTTGCGTGAGGGCTGTTTGCGGTGGTGAGGATGCTCGGTGTCCTAGGTTTAGGACGGATGTCCAACTGTTAGGACAATCCCACGACGATGCGCAAGGCCATGACGATGTTGGGCTATGAACTGCACAGTGAGCGCGCCGCCTGGGCTTCGAATCCGTGATTGGGTACTGAGCGTGCGCTTTATCGTTTCACGCGGCAACTGCCGGACCTCGTCTGGAATACAACCGCGCTGGAGGGAAATACCTTTACGTTGCCGGAGGAGCGCACGCTTCTCGATGGCGTAACTGTCGGCGGAAAGGACCTGGCTGAGCAGCAACAGATTTTGGATTTGTCGGCTGCTTTCAACACGGTCTATGAGTTGGTAGAAGCCGAGGACTTTGACGTTAGTGCTGACACTAGTAACCGCGTTCATGCGGTGGTCGCGTGGCACGAAGCGCTTGATGTCCGGCTGTTTCGTGGTGATGGTTCAGTAACTAGTGACGGTGGTGGGGTGCACCTCATGAACGGTAGATTTGTTGAGTTTGATCCAGCTACGGAGCTGCATGCTGCACACGCTGAGTTGCTCGACTCCCTGGCGTTGCTTGATGCCCCAATTGAACGTGGACTGGCCTACTTCTGCTTTGCCACACATAGCCAATTCTACTTCGACGGCAGTAAGCGAACAGCCCGGCTTATGGATTCTGGGATGCTCATGTTCGCGGGATACAGCGCATTGAACATCCCAAACGCCCGTCACCTCGAATTCAACATTTTGCTTGATGAGCTATTTAGTACTGACGACGCCACCGCGCTGATGGACTTCCCCTATGACTGCCTGGAGGAGTCTTCGGGGTAAATACCGTTGTTGGTAAGGAAATACCTCCGCGTGCGCGGAGAAG
>NZ_KV793680.1:1962-2477 GCF_001808545.1 Corynebacterium sp. HMSC077D03 | reverse complement strand
GAAATACCTCCGCGTGCGCGGAGAAGAGCGAGGGTGAACGTGGTCAATTTGCAGCGCGTTGGAAATACCTCCGCGTGCGCGGAGAAGAGCCGCATGAGGAAGCCGTATTGTGCAACGTTGCGGAAATACCTCCGCGTGCGCGGAGAAGAGGCATCCGCATACATCTTCGCCTGCTGAACCAAGGAAATACCTCCGCGTGCGCGGAGAAGAGAGGAAGGCACCAGGGATGGATACGCGGTTAAAGGAAATACCTCCGCGTGCGCGGAGAAGAGAAGACGGACTCATACGCCCCACCGGATTATTCGGAAATACCTCCGCGTGCGCGGAGAAGAGGTAATCATGCTTCCGCTCCGTCCATGAGAAATGGAAATACCTCCGCGTGCGCGGAGAAGAGCAGCATCCGCGCCGCCCGCCTCGACTTCGATCCGAAATACCTCCGCGTGCGCGGAGAAGAGCCCGAGCCGCCGGGATTGACACGATTCCCACCGGAAATACCTCCGCGTGCGCGGAGAAGA
>NZ_KV793680.1:1593-1862 GCF_001808545.1 Corynebacterium sp. HMSC077D03 | reverse complement strand
AAATACCTCCGCGTGCGCGGAGAAGAGACTCTCAATTGGTTGACGGGCATCCCGGCCATGGAAATACCTCCGCGTGCGCGGAGAAGAGGCGACCCGTACGAGAAGGTCCTACTCCAGGCCGGAAATACCTCCGCGTGCGCGGAGAAGAGATTCCTGTGGTTCAGGATGTAGCGGATGACCTGGAAATACCTCCGCGTGCGCGGAGAAGAGCGCCCCGCCCAGCGCGGGGCTTTATTTTTTTAGGAAATACCTCCGCGTGCGCGGAGAAG
>NZ_KV793680.1:799-1493 GCF_001808545.1 Corynebacterium sp. HMSC077D03 | reverse complement strand
AATACCTCCGCGTGCGCGGAGAAGAGGGGGGACTTGCGGAGAAATGCACCCAGGTTGAGGAAATACCTCCGCGTGCGCGGAGAAGAGACTTAGTGCCACGGTGGCACCGTTGTTTAGTTGGAAATACCTCCGCGTGCGCGGAGAAGAGGCACGAACAGCGAACATATTGCGCTGCCAAAGGGAAATACCTCCGCGTGCGCGGAGAAGAGAGCCATGACACGACGGTGTAGAAGCCATTTCCGGAAATACCTCCGCGTGCGCGGAGAAGAGGAATCACCCAGCCCCCAGTCGAAATCGAAAGCGGAAATACCTCCGCGTGCGCGGAGAAGAGGCGCGCCAGTATGCCTGGATAGTCTCTACCTGGGAAATACCTCCGCGTGCGCGGAGAAGAGATGTTGTGGGCTGGGCCCCACTGGTATACCTGGGAAATACCTCCGCGTGCGCGGAGAAGAGCGCACGTCACCCCACCGCGGCTTAACACCGGAGGAAATACCTCCGCGTGCGCGGAGAAGAGAGGTGCGGAATCTCGTTATAGTGGCGTGGCTTGGAAATACCTCCGCGTGCGCGGAGAAGAGCAGACTTTCTACTTTTCCACGATGGGAGACGCGGAAATACCTCCGCGTGCGCGGAGAAGAGACTTTGAAACCAAGCAGGCCATCCACACAGCTGGAAATACCTCCGCGTGCGCGGAGAA
>NZ_KV793680.1:369-699 GCF_001808545.1 Corynebacterium sp. HMSC077D03 | reverse complement strand
AATACCTCCGCGTGCGCGGAGAAGAGATGTAGCGGTAATCCATCTTTATCCTCCCTTTGGAAATACCTCCGCGTGCGCGGAGAAGAGGTAGAAGTCCCGGTAATCCAGGTGGTAGAAGCGGAAATACCTCCGCGTGCGCGGAGAAGAGTTACTTCAGCATCAAGCCCAAACCCCAACAACGGAAATACCTCCGCGTGCGCGGAGAAGAGCCATGATGAGGTGCGCGGCACGGTCAAAATTAGGAAATACCTCCGCGTGCGCGGAGAAGAGTGGCCTTCCCCGACTTCGAGTATGGGTTGTCAGGGAAATACCTCCGCGTGCGCGGAGAAG
>NZ_KV793680.1:0-269 GCF_001808545.1 Corynebacterium sp. HMSC077D03 | reverse complement strand
AAATACCTCCGCGTGCGCGGAGAAGAGTTGGTGGGAAACTGGTTGGTCTCTGCCTCGTCGGAAATACCTCCGCGTGCGCGGAGAAGAGATGTTGTGGGCTGGGCCCCACTGGTATACCTGGGAAATACCTCCGCGTGCGCGGAGAAGAGACTGGCAACAGCACGTTATGGACATGCAGGCCGGAAATACCTCCGCGTGCGCGGAGAAGAGTCACCGTAGCCCTAGGGGCGAAGTCAATAATCGGAAATACCTCCGCGTGCGCGGAGAAG
>NZ_KV793679.1:0-9836 GCF_001808545.1 Corynebacterium sp. HMSC077D03 | reverse complement strand
TTAGCCCCCACCCCACAAACAACACAAATCGCCAGGTAAATCCACCATTTCGGAGACAAACCTGGCGTATCAAACAACGCCCAGAGGGGGCGACGTCGTCAAGCAGTTAGTGATAGCAGGCCAACAGACCGTCGGGGCCGTCGATAACCGTGATGGGCGTATTGAAGATTGGGGTCAGCACCTCATCGCGCATGACCTCCTCCGGATCACCGAAGGCCACCACTTCCCCATTCTTCACCGCACAGATGTGATCGGCGTAGCGGGCAGCGAAGTTGATGTCATGCAAGACGATGATGATCGTGCGCCCGAAGTTCTGCGCGGCCTCCTTGAGGTGCTTCATCATTTCCACGGAGTGCGCGATATCAAGGTTGTTGAGAGGCTCGTCCAGCAAAACGTAATCAGTCTCCTGGCACAGGACCATCGCCACATACGCGCGCTGACGCTGGCCGCCCGAGAGCTGATCCAGGTAGCGGTCCTCCAAATCGCTGAGGTGAAGGAAGTCAATGTACTTGGAGATGACCTCCTCGTCCTCAGCCGTCAGGCGGCCCTGCGAGTACGGGAAGCGGCCAAACCCCACGAGCTGACGCACCGTCAGCTTCGTGATGAAGTGGTTCTCCTGTCGCAGGATCGACAAAATCTTGGCCAAGTCCTGGGACTTGGTAGAGGCGATGTCCAATCCAGCGACCTCAATGGTGCCTTCGTCGATATCGAGCAAACGCCCCACCATCGTCAGCAGCGTGGACTTGCCGGCACCGTTGGGCCCCACAAGCGCGGTGATACCGCCGGCCGGAATGTCGAGGGACACTGGGCCAATGTTCGTCTCGTGGGAATAGGTCTTCGCAACGTTATTGAGTGTGATCACAGTCTGCCCTTTCGCAAAATGACGATGAGGAATACCGAGCCGCCGACGAGCTCAATGATGATGGATACAACGCCCTGTGCGTAGAAGACGTGCTGCATGAGGAAGTACGCACCCGTGAGTACAGCAAAGGCGGTGGCGATGGCCATGGGGAACAAGTATCGGTGGTCGTAGGTTTCCGCGAACTGGTAGGCCAAGGTTGCCACCAAGAATCCGAGGAAGGTCATGGGACCTACGAGCGAGGTGGTGGTGGCCATGAGAACTGATACCAGGATCAGAGTAAAGATCGCGTTGAACTTGTGATTTACGCCGAGGTTGGTGGCAGCCTCGCGACCAAGCGAGAGCACGTTGAGGCGGCGGGAATTAAAGAAGAGCAACGCCGTCGCCGCAATCACCAGCGGAATTGCGATGGGATAATACTCAGTCTCAGCATTGTTGACCGAGCCAAACAGTCGTGCCGTCAGCACGTCGAACTCGCTGGGCGTCAGCATGCGCTGCATCAGAGTGGACAGCGATCCAAGTCCGCCACCAATGACCACGCCGACCAATAGCATCGCATGCATGTTGTTGCTGCGGTTTGTCAGCAGCCACGAGTACAGGATGAGCGAGAGCACAATCATCACTGCCATCTGGAACAGGAAGGTGCCCATGTTGCGGGCTTCCGTGAGGCCCGTGGCACCTAGGAAAAAAATGGTCGCAGTATTAATCGCCGCGTAGAGCGATTCAAAGCCCATGATGGACGGGGTCAGGATGCGGTTGTTGGTGACCGTATGAAAGGCCACGGTCGCAACGGCTTGGCACGCAGCCACGATAGCCATGGCGATCACGGCGTCGGCACGGCGTTGCGCGATGAGCCACCACTTACGCGTTCCGAAGTCCATGGGGTTGTCATACGCCAGCAGGCCAAACGCGAAGAGTGCGCCCGCCACGATGAGCGCCACCAAGATGATCCAGTACTTGCGCGCTGCTTTGGCCGACTGGAAGGAGCCCACATAGCGCTGCTTGGCGACGTCGCCTGTGCGCTGCTCTGTCTTAACGCTCACGGGTGGACCTCACAATCAGGAATACGAAGACGGCCGCGCCGACCACGCCCAGGATGACGGATACGGGCAGCTCAAACGGAGAAATGACGGTTCGGCCGATGAGGTCACACAAGGTGACCGTGGCAATACCGAGCAGGCATACCCAAGGAAGGTTTGAGCGCAGGTCATCGCCGCGGAACATGCTCACCACGTTGGGAACGATAAGCCCCAAAAAAGGCAGGGAGCCCACGACCACGGTGACCACGCCAGTGGCCACAGCGATGAGCCCGGTGCCGATGAGGATCATTCGGTTGTAATTCAGGCCCACGTTGGTGGCGATTTCTTCGCCCAAGCCTGCGACCGTGAGTTTGTCCGCGTAGAAGAACACCGCGAACAGCACCAGCAAAACGATCCACAGCACCTCGTACTGGCCCTCGTACACAGAAGTGAACGAGCCCATGAACCAGATACCCAGCTGCTGCAGTTTGTCGGTGGTCAGTGCTACGAAAGAGGACACCGCGCTGACGACGGCGCCCAGCATGATGCCGATGATCGGCACGATGAGCGAGGAGCGCAACGTGACTCGGCGCAAGAAAGCGAAAAAGACCATCGTGCCGATGAAAGAGAACACAACAGAAATGACCATGCGGCCAAGCACCGACGCGTGCGGGAGCACGATCATCGAAAAGAGAAGGCCGAGGCCTGCCCATTCCGTGGTACCCGTGGTCGTGGGTTCAACGAAGCGGTTCTGGGTGAGCAGCTGCATCACCAATCCACTCATCGCCATCGCCGCGCCCGCGAGCACCAGGGCGATGGTGCGCGGAATGCGCGTGGTCATAAACATGTCGCGGCCGTCGTCGTGATCAAGGATCGAATACTCCCCCACCATGAGCGAAAGGAGGAGCAACGCCGCTACAGCCACGACTCCGAGCAACAGCTTCCAAGTGAAAAGCTTGCCGCGGGAACGGCGCGCGGGTGGTGCTTCTTGAACCGCGGTTTTCTCTGCTGAAGTCAAAATTTATCTCTTTCACACCAAAAACCGGAAAGCCTTTCGGCGTTCCGGTTTCGGTTCTATTTGTGCAGGTTAGGACCGCTTCTCAAAGGCGTCAGCCAGAGCGTTGAGAATCTCAGTGTAGGTAATGATGCTCTCGTTGACGTAGGTATCAGCCGGGGCAACGTAGACGTTGCCTTCCTTGACTGCGGTCACGTTCTTCAGCGCAGCATTCTCGTTAACGAGTTTGTCGCCTGGAACGTGTTCTTCGCCTTCCTTGCTGACGGCTGCGTCGCGGTCCATGACGAGGATCCAGTCCGGGTTGGACTCAGCGATTGCCTCGACGGAGATGTCGTCGCCCTCGTGGTCATCGGTTCCTTCCGGAACCTCAAGAGCCGGGGTCATACCGATGAGGTCGAAAACCGGGCCGTAGGTGCGGCCGATCTTCGGCGCGATGTAGCCGATCTCGCCACCGGAGGTGTTCACTGCCATGACCTTCTTGGAAGGATCATAAGCTTCCTTGGCGCGCTTTGCGGCTGCGTCGAAGTCCTCGATGAGCTTGGCTGCGTCCTCTTCGTGTCCGAAGGTCTGGCCCAGTGCCTCGGTGTGGCGCTTGAGTTCTTCGAAGAAGTCCTTGTCATCGCGCGGCTCAAAGTCGAGCACGGGGACATCTTCCACCAGCTTTTCGATGTCTTCCTGGTGCTGCTCGAAGCGCTGGCCGTTCCAGACCACATCCGGTTCCGCAGCGACGAGAGATTCCAGATCCGGCTCGCGGTGGGAACCGAGGTCAGCTGCGACGGTGTCCTTGTTGTAGACATCGCGCACGGTGGAAGGAACCAGCTTCAGCGGTGCGGCGGCAATCTTGACATCCCAGTCAGCAAGAATCTCGAAAGCGCGGTTGTCCGTAACGGCCGGGGCAGAAACCGGGGCAGCAATCTTCTTCTCACCGAAGTTGTCCTCGAGAGTGATCTCCGTGGTCTCGGAGGAGGACGCTGCGGAGGTGTCAGAAGAACCGGAGGTGGACTCTTCTGCAGAAGAGCAAGCGGTCAGAGTCATCGACAGGGCTGCGACGGACGCGACGAGAGAACGACGAATCTTGGCGGTCATGATGTCCTTTTCGAAAGGTTTTCAAATACTCGCCTAACCTAACTGATGTAAGCCTTACCTTTCAAGCAGTTTTTGTTAGGCAAGCCTACAAATGCAATAAAATATAGGTTGAACTGCGCAAAGAGGTGGTTACCCCCACCCCCTTGCACAGTGCAAGAAAACCTACTCCGAGCCTACTCCGAGCCTACTCGGCGCCTAGTCCGCGGACGATTCCGCCAAGAGATCCGCCACCGCAACAGCGCCCTGTTCGGCAAACTCCGCATTCGCTGCCGCGCGCATTTTCGTGTCCGCCAAGTAGTCAATCGCTACTTGGGCCAAGCCTGCTGCGGAGTCCACTGCGGCGTCGACAGCCGCATCCGTTGCGGCCCAGCGAGCGAAGTCCTCGGTATGCAGGGCAACGTCGGACGGAGAGACCTTGACCATCGGGTGAATGCCCGGTACAAGGTGCGAGACGTTACCGAAGTCCGTGGACGCGGCAAGGGTCTCCGGCACGGTTCCCGCGGGAAGCGCCGTCCGTCCGCGCAGCGTTTGCGTGCGCGTCCACCGCTCCACCAGCGCCTCGTTGTTACGCACCGGCAGCGTCATCGGGTGCTCGTCCCATTCGACATCGACCTGGACGCCGGCCATTAGCGCAGCCCCCTCAACGATTTCGTTAACGCGTTGGGACAAATCCATGAGGGTCTGGTTGCCCAAGGAACGCACATAGATGTGCATCGAGGCTTCACGCGGAATCACCGAAGGTCGCGCTCCCCCGCCCATGATGGCGTGGACGCGATCGCTCGGAGGCATCTGCTGACGCATCAGGCCAATGCCCTGGTAGGCCAAGGATGCGGCGTCGAGGGCGTTGCACCCCATGAAAGGTTGCGAACTCGCGTGCGCCGCCACGCCGCGAAAGCGCACGTTGACGCTGCGGCGCCCGACCCACGCGTGCGAGCCAATGTCATAGCCAAAGCCGTGGATCATCATCGCTGCATCCACGGAGTCAAGGCTGCCACCACGGATCATGTACTCCTTGCCCGAATGCCCCTCCTCAGCCGGGGTGCCTTGCAGCAGCAGGCGCCCCTCGACGCCGCCGTTCTTACACAGCGCCTCGACCGCGGACAGGAATCCGCCCACGCCCGCGGCAGCGATAACGTTGTGACCACAGCCGTGCCCGATACCGGGCAGCGCGTCATACTCGGCCATGATTGCCACGGTGGGATGAGATGTCGCATCGAAATTCGGGCTCCTCCACTCCGCCTCGAAAGCGGTTTCCACCCCGTAAACACCGCGTCGGACGGGGAAACCGCGTTGCTCCACGACGTCGGCAAGCATGCCCATCGAGCGGTGCTCCTCGAAGGCCGTCTCTGGGTGAGCATGCAAATCCTGCACGATGTGGGCGGCAAGCTCGCGGTTGGCGTCAGCGCTTTCCGACGCCGCCTTCCACAGCACGTCCTGCCCCGCATAAGCCTCAGCCAGGGATGCTTGTGCTCCCGCGTTGGCTGCTTGGGCGGCCGCCACGCGCTGCGCGATGAGCTGCTCCGTGGCCTCCAAATATGCCGTTGATGGATTGTTTCTTGCGTGATTGTCGCTATCGCACACGTTATCCCTCGATGAAAATGTTGTTGCCCGGACCCAGCGGTAGGTCTGCGTAGAACCAGATGGCCAGCAGGATTGCCCACGCGGTGAAGAACGGAACCACGTATGGCATCAGGCGCGACATCAGGGTGCCCAGGCCTGCCTTCGGCTCGTAGCGCTGCAGGAATCCTAGCATCACGATCATGTACGGGTTCAGCGGAGTGATGATTTGAGTTGCAGAGTCACCCACACGGAAAGCGCTCTGAATGAAGGCCGGCTCGTAGCCCAGCAGTGCGAACATCGGAACGAACACTGCCGCCATCAGGGTCCACATCGAAGAACCGGAGATGATGAGCAGGTTCAGGCACGAGGCCAGGACGATGAACGCGAAGACCGCGCCGAAGCCGGTGAGACCGATGGATTCCAGGAATGCCGCGCCCTTGACCGCGGTAAAAGTACCGATGCCGGTCCACGCAAACAGCGCCACGAACTGGCCCAAGATGAAGGCCAGGATGAGGAAGCTCAACATGTCTTTCAGCGAGCCAATCATCATGTCGACGACGTCCTTGATGCCGTTGACGGTGCCCACGGCCTTGCCGTAGACCACACCGAGCACGAGGAAGTACAGGAAGACGATGAAAACGATGGAGCTCATCAGCGGAGACTTCGGCAGGAAGCCGCCGGTCTCGTTACGCCACGGGGATTCTGGCAGAAGAATGGCGAACAACAGTGCCGCGGTAACGATGACGGTGGCAACTACAGACCACACCAGGCCTTTGCTTTCAGTCGGGGAAAGCTCTGCGGAGAGCTCCTCGCCGTTCTCGTCGCGGTCGCCGCGGTGTGCGGCCTCTTCCGGATCGATGTCCTCTTCGGTAGGCACTTCCTGTTTCCACATGCGCGGCTCGATGACGCGGTCAGTGATGTAACCGGCCAAGACACCGAGAACGATGGAAGATGCCACGTTGAAGAAGTAGTTGGACATTGCGTTCACGTCAGAGAACTCCATGCCCGGCAGGGTCTCCATAACCGCGGTGGTAATACCTGCGAACAGCGCATCCAAGGAGGTTGGGACCAGTGCGGTGGAGTAGCCAGCGCCAACGGCAGCGAAGCCACCGATGAGGCCTGCGACAGGGTGGCGACCGGCTGCCTTGAACACCATCGCCGCCAGTGGCGGAACGATAACGAAGGCAGCGTCAGCCATGACCGATGCGGTCACGCCAATGACGCCGACCGCGTAAGGCAAAAGCCATGGCTTCGCAGAGCCGAAGAACTTGCGAATGAGGGCGGAGAGCATTCCGGAGCGCTCGGCCACGCCGACTGCCAACATGATGGGCAGCACCGTAACCAGCGGCGGGAAGTTGATGTAATTCTCGCCCATCGTGGTGGTAAACCACGACATTCCCTCGCCGGTGAACAAGCCCTTGACGGGCTGGATTTCATCGGAACCAGGCACCTGCACCTTGATGTCCATCCACGCCATGATGGAAGAAGCAACGCCGGTGATGAGGAACAGGATCAGGAAGATGGTGAACGGCTCTGGCAGCTTGTTGCCTACGTATTCAACGCCGTTGAGAAACTTATCGAGCCAACCGTTACTGGCTGGTTGAGTCTTCGCGTCCTTTGCAGGACTTGCACTCCCCTGCGGCTCACTCGTGGTCTCTTTTGTGATGGCCATGGTGGTTCTCCTCGTGTTTTAAGGGGATTGGTCTTTTATTTGTGGTCATCTTGCCCATTTACTGAGGGGTTATCCCCGCGACACTTTCTAGACAATGTAGCTTACATTACATATAACAGTGATGTGCATCTCAACTTTTTATTTATCGGTTAGTATATAGAAATCTTGGAACGTAGGACACTCAACGACAAAACCAGAAAGGCGGCTTCCTCAGAATGGGTTTATTCAACGACACTCTTGAACTCTTGCAGGGATTAATTCGCAATCGTTGCATCAACGACGGCACACCCGGAAGTGGCCACGAGTACCGCAACGCGAACCTGTTGGAGGAGTTCTTCGAGGGCTCGGGAGCCCAGGTGGAGCGCTTCGAGCCAGAACCCGGCCGCGTATCGATCGCGTTTACAGTGCCCGGCAGCAACCCCACAGCGGAACCACTGACGATGCTCGGTCACATTGACGTAGTCCCCGTTGACGTGGACAAATGGACTCACGATCCCTTCGATGCCGAGGTGGTAGACGGTGTTCTGTACGGCCGCGGGGTATTCGACATGCTCTTCATCACGGCGTCGCAAGCCGCAGCCACGCGCGAAACAGCCCGGCGCGCGCAGGCAGGCAACCCGCCAAAGGGAACAGTGACCTTCGTGGGGCTCGCCGACGAAGAATCCGGCGGAAGGTTGGGCGCGCGCTGGATTTCTGAGAACCGACCCGACGCATTCTCTTGGAAGAACTGCCTCTCCGAGACCGGCGGCTCGCATCTGCCGGTGCGTGATGGCAGCGATGCTCTGGTTATCAACGTCGGCGAGAAGGGCATCTTCCAGCGTCGCCTCCATGCCACAGGGGATACGGGGCACGGCTCCCTTCCCTATGGAAAGTCTTCATCCATCCTCACACTGGCGGAGGCCGCCCGGCGCGTGGGCGCGTTGGCAATGCCGCCCGCCTATGACCACGTGTGGTCCTGGTTCGTGGAGGCGTTCCACTTCGATCCAGATACCACCGCCGCGCTTGTCGACGGATCCGCAGGGGACGCTACTTACGAGACTTTCGGTAAGCTAGCGGCGTTCGCACACTCTTTTAGTCACACCAACATCGCTTTCACGGGGATTCATGGCGGTAGCGCCATCAACGTCATTCCCTCGAAGGCTTATCTCAACCTCGACATCCGGGCGCATCCGACGGATACCGCGGATTCTGTCGACGCCGCCCTCATTGCGGCGCTGGGGGACATGGCGGATGCGATAAGGATCGAGCATCTCAACAATGAGACCCCCTCGGCATCGCCTGCAGAAGGTCCGCTCTGGGATGCGATGGCTGCGACATTTGGCGAGTTCTTCCCAGAGGCATCAGTTGTGCCCGTCTACGCCTCGGGCGGCTCAGATCTGCGATTCGCCCGCCGCATGGGTGGTGTGGGCTATGGTTTCGCCCTGCATGCTCGCCCACGGGACTTAGCTAGCGCCAACAACGAGCTACATTCACATGACGAATGCCTCCACCTGGAAGACCTAGAACTCACAGTGAAGGCATACGATGCGCTGGTTCAGCGCTTTTGTGGTTAAGAAATGGTGCTCCAGCACCGCGCCGATTAATCCTCGACGACAGAAACCTTGACGTCGATGTTGCCGCGGGTGGCGTTGCTATAAGGGCAGACCTCATGCGCCTTGTCGGCGAGGGTCACCATCTGCAGCGCGGAGTGGAAGCAGGCTGCGTAGCCGGCAGCAAAGAGGAGCTCTGGGTTCGCGGCGCCGCCTTGGCCACCCATCTCCTTAGGAATGGCTAGGTCCATGTCAACCAGGCCATCAGCGGAACGTACGTGGCCGTCACGACCAGCGCCAGTTGCCAGTGCTTCTGCGGTGTAGATTGCGTTCATGTTGTAGCTCCTAATGGGTAAAGGTTTAGCGCACTTGAATGGGTGCAGTTGATTTGATGCAAATGAATTAATGTTCGTGGACGAGCTTGGTAGCCTTCTGCGCGAGTGAGCGCAGCGTATCCATTTCTTCGCGCGAAAGCCCGAGACTATCGATGAGGCAGGATTGCACCCAACCGGCTTCAGCGCGTAGTTCCTGGCCTTGGTCGCTGAGATGAATTAGCACGACGCGCGAGTCTTCTTCGGAACGTTCGCGGGTGATGTAGCCGATTTTCTCAAGGCGCCGCAGCAAGGGCGAGAGCGTTCCACTATCGAGGTGCAGCTTCTCCCCTAGATCGCGGACCGTAATGCCGTCACACTCCCAAAGCGCGAGCATGACAACATACTGCGGATAGGTCAGGTCCAGCTCTTTCAACGTACGCAATCTAAATCGGGCAAACCATCACCAAAGTTTTCAGACAGGTTGTCGATTCAGAAAATCTCGATAGCCAATCAAAATAGCCGAGAAGTTCCGATGTCACTTTGCCCTCTAAATGCAATCGTCGAGCAGTAAGATTGTTATTCGCAGTCTTCGCTATTCGCTCATGCGCCGGTAGTGAAACCGTCAATCTCTTTAAAACTAAACCGCTCCCTTCGGAAGGACAGCAGCATGAAACGCCTGCTACCAATTATTCTCGCCGTTCCTCTCGCACTAACTGCATGCGGCAGCGCGGAGGAATCCGCAGACTCCACCACCCCATTACGTTGTTAGCAGTTCCACCCCA
>NZ_KV793678.1:0-2138 GCF_001808545.1 Corynebacterium sp. HMSC077D03 | reverse complement strand
TGCCTAGGAACAAAACTCGGGGCACTTCAGTCTTTTACCCGGCAGCTACGGCTCCGCGCCGCGCCTACAACGCCAGCGAACTTATCCGAATCGACGACTGGGTTCACTCCCGCCCCCGCCGCGAGTCGCGGCGCGTGGCCTGCATCATCGTGTCACTGGCTTTAGGTGCTGGCATGTCCACCGAGGAAATCTATCACTGCCGTTATGGCGACTTCACCGACTTTGGCACAGTGCTGGCGGTTCATGCACGCGGTGGTCGTGGGCTAAAGCCGCGTACCGTTCCGCTGACTGCACCTTTCGACGACCTCATGCGCCAAGTGCTGCATGGCGTGGGCGACGACCGTAGAGACGAACCACTGGTAAAACCCAACTCGGCGCGCCGCCGCAACGATGCCACAGGCCCACATCTGATTGCTGACTTCATCCACAAGACCAGCCAGAACCCATCGAGTACCGGCCTTGCCCCGACACTGCCCAGGCTGCGCTATACCTGGATCGCTACTCATGCCGCCGAGCGCGTGGACTTTAACCATCTGGTCTATGCCACCGGAAGCATCCAGCCCTTCCAGGACACGTTTCACCACATGATCGTTGAATCTGGCGCGCTCACCGAGACCGAATACCGTGAGTGGATCAGCGGCAACAGGGACGAACCAGACTACCCGCCGCTTCGAGTCGTCGAACCGAGAGCAGGAGGCGAAGTCTAGGTGGCCCACTTCAACACCACACCCACCCCGCTGCTTCGCCTGGATGGAGCCAGCGTTTCCTGGGCATTGACCATCATCGACCGCACCGACATCTGCCACCATCTTGACACCTGGAGGCGAGTAGACGGCTACGACCCCGCCAAAGGAGGCAGGCCTAAATCCGTTAACGACCGCACCATCCTTGCGCTCTACCTGATTCTGGCGCGTTCTGGTCAACCCATGCATTTGACCACCATGACGACGCTCCTGGCCTCGCCTGATACGACAGACAAGGCTTTAGAACTCCTTAACCTGCCCAGCCGCGATAAGGCACGACGGGTAGGTGACTTTTACGCAACCCAGCACAGCAACTGGTACTACCGCCTGTGGCGTGCGCTGCACAGCTTCCTTGATGTCGTTGACCCATTCGACAACATCCCGCACCGCGCCAGGCTTACCCGTGCTGAATTCAACCGGCTGATGGACGAACAAGACCCTGAGCGCCGCGAGGAAAAATGGCAGCGCGCCACCTACGTGTTCAATGAGCTAGTTATGGCAAGTACCGAGGACATGCCCGAAGAATACCGAGCCAACTGGCAGGGAGACCTCACCCTAGACGGAACACTTATTCCAGGCGTGCGCCGTGGCAACAACCGATGGACGAACCGACCGGACGATCTCATGTCCTCCGAGCCGGAGGCAGGCTGGTACTCCCGTGACGAGCGACAAGAAACACATGGCGAATCAAAGCGAAAGCGAAACGCCAAGCATGTGTGGGGTTGGGAGGCCACACTTGTTGCCGGAGTCATCCGCGACCAAGGCCCATATGCACAGCCACACCTGATTATGGGCATGGCCTTCGACCGGCCCAGCCACAACCCTGCGATCCGTGGGTTGGAAGCCATGCGGCATTTAACGGATGATCCTGAGACACCTAAGGGCACAGTGGTGGGCGATCGTGCTTACTTCGCGGTGGCTAAGACCAAAGACTTCCATGAACCACTGCGCAAACTCGGCTATACCCTGGTGGGAGACTACAGAACCAATCAGCTGGGAAAGCGCGGATCCTATGAAACCATGGGGTTAGTTGAAGGCCACTGGTATTGTCCTGCCATGCCGAAACCTCTGGTGGAAGCCACCGAAGACTTCTATGCCGGACGTATTGATGAGGCCACCTACAACCAGCGGATCAACGAGCGCCGCGCCTTTGCCATGCGGAGAAAAGGCAAGAAGCTCTCCGGTGAGAGCCAGATGTTTATGTGTCCGGGACGAGGTAAAGGAAAGACACTGGCATGTCCCTTGGTGGAAAAGAGTCAGCGCCAGGACGCGAGAGACAGAGGACTACCCTCCATCTCCGGGCCAAATCTATCTACCGCGCGCAAGGCAAAAGGAAAGTGCTGTACCAATAAGGTCTCGGTAACCATGGACCTGACCCCTGTTTGGTAGACACCT
>NZ_KV793677.1:0-242 GCF_001808545.1 Corynebacterium sp. HMSC077D03 | reverse complement strand
ACACGCAGGTGAAGGGGGTAAAACTGGGGCGTTTATAATCTTCGAAGCGATATAAACGTCCCCGGAACGGTCAATCCACGATCCAATGCAGAGTCTGTGGTAGGCGTGGGTGTTGTCTTAGTGGATGAAGAAAAACAGACCACGATGTCCCGTGTGCGCTGGGGTAATGAAGAAAAACGGCACAACAACCAAAGGTACAACTCGATGGCGTTGCACCTCACCGACGTGCGGGGCATCCACGA
>NZ_KV793676.1:0-28873 GCF_001808545.1 Corynebacterium sp. HMSC077D03 | reverse complement strand
GTACTAATAGACCAAAACAAACACACACAATGTGCAACACACAAACAAAGATTGATTACACAGTCGTGCACGCGTCCACTATGCAGTATCTGACACAACACTAAAGGGCAACACAGCCCCGAAAGTTTGTCGGTGGTTAATAGCGGCAGGGAAACGCCCGGACCCATTCCGAACCCGGAAGCTAAGCCTGCCCGCGCTGATGGTACTGCAACCGGGAGGTTGTGGGAGAGTAAGTTACCGCCGACATAAAACAATAAACACACAATTACATATAGAAAGTAGCGCCTGTGCTATCCGAAACAACGGAACTGCACAGGCGTTACTGTCGTTTTACCCTATAGCGTTTGGCAGTGAGGTCTCTGTAGGTCGTGTAGTTCATGTAGTTGGTGTGGTTCGAACCGCTTCGTGCCTGTTCTCTGCTTGTTTACCTGTACGGTGGTTCCTATGTCTCAAGCCAAGGAACCACGCATCTTCCGCATGGAGTGGAAAGAAATTCATAGTGCCTACATTGCTAAGGCGGAGCGGAAGTCTCGTACTAGGGAAGAAATAGATGAGCTTATCTCGTGGCTTACTGGCTACGATGCAGAGGGCATTGTCTCAGCGGGAGAGCGAAGCGTGCGCGAGTTCTTTGATGAAGCACCTGCGCTTAACCCCGACCGTGTCTTGATTAACGGTAGCGTGTGCGGTGTTAAGGTCCAAGAAGTTGAGGACCCTTTGATGCAAAAAATTCGCCAGCTCGACAAGCTAATTGACGAACTGGCGAAGGGTAAGGCCTTGGAGAAGATCAAGCGCTCAGACGCTTAACTGCCTCTTTGATTACCGCAGGGCGCTTACAGAACGCGAAACGGACTTTGTAGCGCCATGGTTCGGGGTTATCGGCAAAGGCAGCAAGCGGGATGGCAGCAACCCCGTGTGTCTCGGGGAGCTTTGTACAGAATTCAACTCCGTCCATGCCAGAGGAGCTCACGTCGGCGACTAAATAGTAAGTGCCTTGAGTCTCGTGGACTTGGTAGCCGGCCTTACTTAGGCCATCAACTAGGATGTCGCGGCATTCGGCCAGCTCTTCCACCATGGCCTTCTGCCAGCCCCGCTCATATACCAGCGCGTGGGCCACTGCGGCTTGGAAAGGCGTGGCAGATACAAAGGTCATGAACTGCTTTGCTCTGATGACGCCATCGAGGAGCTCTGGGTGGGCAATGGCCCAGCCGGTCTTCCAGCCGGTGGCGTTGAAGGACTTAGCCGCCGAGCCGACCTTGACCGTACGGGTTTCCATGCCTGGGATGCGCTGGATGTCCACGTGCGTGGCAGAGCCGAAGGTGAGGTCCTCGTAGACCTCGTCGGAAAGCACGAGCAAGTCATGCTCCACGCAGATATCGCGGAGGCCCTCTAGTGCTGTGCGGCTAAATACTGAACCGGTGGGGTTATGCGGAGAATTGACGATCACCATCGCGGTCTTAACTGTCACAGCGGCGCGCACAGCATCGACGTCGAGATCCCAGCTTTCTCCGGAAGGCTTGAGCGGGACGGGGACACGGGTGGCGTCGGCAAGCGCAATGGCGGCGGCGTAGGCGTCGTAGTAAGGCTCCAGCACAATGACCTCTTGGCCCGGCTCTACGAGTCCCAGCACGGTCGCGGTGATGGCCTCCGTTGCGCCCGCGGTGACCACGATGGCCTTGCGTGCAACGCAGTAGTGGTGTGCCAAGGCGTCGATAAGCTCAGGGCGCCCGCGCAGGGGAGCGTATTGATTATTTCCCGTCGCAATCTGCTCCTGCGCGATCTCCAGCATGCGCTCTGGCCCATCAGAGTCCGGGAAGCCTTGTCCCAGATTGATGGCGTCATTATCGATTGCCAGCTGGGTCATGGTGGCGAAGATGGTCTCGCCAAATTGCTGCAGACGTTTAACCGTCATTAGAGCACTAAGAGATCGTAACGGGTGGCCTTCACATCATTGAGGCGCTTGCGGGCGCGGTCAAGCTTTTGCCACTGGTCTTCCGGGATTGCCTTACGCGCCATGGTGACGACCTCAGCGTCCGGCGTGCCCCATGCAATGGGCATCGGGGTGACCTGCTGCCAGTGTTCTTTATCGCTGTTGTTGCGGTGACCGGAAACTGCGGCAACCGGCAGCTTTGTGCCCACAGTGCGCTTGACACCTGGCACGGAAGTAACGGTGCGCAGGCAAGCTGCCCAACGCGGCGGAAGCCCGGGATCAACGTTGGTGTTCACTAGCGCCATCAGCACCATGTCACGTTCGTTGACCTCAGCTACCACTGCTGGTGCCAGCGGGTAGGAATCATAGAGGTGCTGTGCGGTGCCAACCTGGCGCGCGGCTGCAACGCCTACGATGGCCACGAGGATGCCGAAGAGCAACATACCGAGGCCAATGGTAAATCCCCAGTCCGCATCCACAGTCATGTAGACCGCAGCGGCACCGATGATGAGCAGCAAGCCCATGATGAGGCCGGAGTTGCGCAGACGCGCGGAATCGCGCAGGAGTTCATTGTTCTTCTTGGCGTAGGTCTCGTCGACCTGAAACTTGAAAATCTTCATCAGGTCATAAGTCTACTTCGTTGACGAGACGGTACGCGTATCCCTGTTCCGCCAAGAAGCGCTGGCGGTGGAGCGCATAGTCCGCATCCACGGAATCACGGGTGACGAGGGTGTAAAACTTTGCTTCCTTACCGTCTTCCTTTGGGCGCAAGAGGCGTCCTAGGCGCTGGGCTTCTTCCTGCCGCGAGCCGAAGGTGCCGGAGACCTGAATAGCTAGGGCAGCTTCGGGAAGATCAATGGAAAAGTTTGCCACCTTGGAGACCACGAGTGTTTGTACCTCGCCGTCGCGGAAAGCTTGGAAGAGCTTTTCCCGCTTGGAGTTCGAGGTCTTGCCGTCGATTACTGGCGCGCCCAAGTGCGAGCCGAGTTCTTCCAGTTGCTCTACGTAACCGCCAATGATGAGTGCTTGCTGGCCAGCATGCTTGGCCAAAATCTTATCCACGGCACGGTGCTTTGCGCTTGACGACGCCGCGATTCGGTAGCGATCCCGCGCCTGCGCCGTGGCATAGAGCATCCGCTCCTCGGCGTCCATGTCAACGCGTACCTCGATGCACTCCGCCGTGGCGATGTAGCCGGCGGCTTCGAGTTCCTTCCACGGGGCGTCGTAGCGCTTGGGGCCGATGAGGGAGAAGACGTCTCCCTCCATCCCGTCCTCGCGGATGAGCGTGGCGGTAAGGCCCAAGCGGCGGCGCGATTGGAGATCCGAAGTCATGCGGAACACGGGAGCAGGAAGCAGGTGGACCTCGTCGTAGATGATTAGACCCCAGTCGCGGGAGTCGAAGAGCTCAAGGGCGCGGTATTCGCCCTTCGTCTTGCGGGTTACCACCTGATAGGTGGCGATTGTGATCGGTTTGATCTCTTTCTTTTCACCGGAGTATTCGCCAACCTCGTTCTCGGTCAACGAGGTACGCCGCAGCAGCTCGTTGCGCCACTGGCGTCCGGCCACTGTATTGGTAACCAGGATCAACGTGGTGGATTGGGCCTTGGCCATCGCCGCCGCGCCCACGATGGTCTTGCCGGCACCACAGGGCAGCACGACCACGCCGGATCCACCGGACCAGAAGGATTCTGCGGCATAGGATTGGTAATCGCGCAGCGCCCAGCCTTCCTCCACCAAAGAGATGGGGTGGGACTCGCCGTCGACGTAACCGGCAAGATCCTCGGCCGGCCAGTTGGCCTTGAGCAGCTCCTGCTTGAGGCGGCCGCGCTGCGAAGGTGGCACGGCGAAGGTGTTGCCGTCGATGCGAGCGCCCAGCAGCTGGCTGACCTTCTTGTGCCGCGCGAGTTCTTCGAGGATCGGAACCTCGGCAGATTCCAAGATGAGGCCATGCGCCGGATGCGAGTGGAGGCGCACGCGGCCGTAGCGCGACATGGTCTCCGCGACGTCGATAAGCAGCGCCTGCGGAACCGGGAAACGCGAATAACGCTCGAGCACGTCGACCACCTGCTCGGCGTCGTGGCCCGCGGCGCGGGCGTTCCACAGCGCCAGCGGCGTGATGCGATATGTGTGAACGTGTTCTGGCGCGCGCTCTAGTTCTGCAAAGGGCGAAAGCGCGATGCGGGCTGCGGCAGCGTCTTCGTGGTCGACCTCCAAGAGCACCGTCTTGTCAGATTGCACGATGAGCGGTCCGGGCATCTACTTGCTCCTTTGTACAGGTTCGCCAATGGTAGAAAGCCAAAAGTATAGCCCCGATCGCCCTGCTGGCGCTAAGCGAGTTCCACGGCAGTGATGCGGTGCAAAGGGAAGCGGATGGTGGAACCATCGGTGCCGGTGGCATCGACCTGACCTCCGGCGACGGACAGCGGCTTTACAGTCCTGGACTTAGAATTGCCGTTCTTATCCGCATAGGTGATCTTGACGGGGCGCCCGCCGCGGGCAGCAGCGTGAAGGACGTCGAGGCTGGATTCGTCCGCTGCGGTGGGCGCGGGTGATTCGGTATCAAGCAAAGCCTTGGCGACGCTCGTCGGATCCGGGCGAGTGGGGCCAGCCTTGCGAGGTGCCGGAGTAGGTAGTGCGTAGGGCTCGAGCGCCATATTCAGGGAAGCACCTGTTTCATCTTCGCCGGCGGGAGCAAGTCCGTGGGCGCGCAGTTTCTCCAGCAGCTCACCGACGCGCACTTGCGATATTGCGACGGTAGGAGCGATGCGGCGCAGTTCTGGCACCGCCCGCACCGCCATTTCGAGAAGGGCGGGATCTTCACTGCGGAGGTACGCCAGCGCAGGGCCGGAGCGCAGCGTGCCGTGGCGCCTATCGACGTCGTGGATGAGAAACTCGAGGGTTTGAGGCACCTCGCTGTGGGCGGCGAAGAAGTCGGTGATCTCTTGCGCCGTCATGCCTACGTCCAAGCCGCGGCGCAGAGTGGACTCGCTAATACGGTAGACGCTGGCTAGGCCTGGCGATTCCAAGTCCGCGAGATCTCCCAACCGGCGATGCGCGCTGGCCTCTAGCGGTCCGGGAACCAAGACCGTGAGATCGCCCTGGATGATGAAGTAGTCCACTTCTTCCGGGGTAAGGGTATGCGTGGCCGCAGGATCCAGCAGCACCTGGGTGGCTTGGCCTAGCGCAATGGCTCCGATCCATTCAGCTTCGGCAACGAGGGCATCGATGGTGGAGGACTTAGTGTGCGTTGTAAAAAGCGGGGCGCGGAAGCGCAGCTCTTCGGAAAATTCCTCTTTGCTAAGTGGGACTGAGGCGTGGGCATAGACGTCCATCACCGTGCGGCGGTGGCGGGCCAAATGCTCAGAGACGCTTTCGGTGGAAAGCAGGCGGCCTTCGGCCCAAGGCTGCCAGGTAGAGGACTGCCAGGCATCGAGGAGCAGGCTCCACTTCTCAGACAGGCCGGCATCTAGCCATTCCTGTGCGCCTTGGGTAGGTGCTAAGAAGTTGCCCTCCAAGCCCTTCGGTTCGCCGCGGCTTAAGAGACGCGCGGAAAAGCCGAGGCAAACCAGGCGGCGCAGCTCCAGCTCTGTGATACCGAGTTCCTTGGCGAGTTGGGCCTGCGGGCGAACGCCTACAGTCTTGTCTTTCAAAAGCTCGATGGGTCGAGCACCGACAAGATCGATGAGTCTTTCCAGCTCGCGAACTACTTGCAGCCCAGCGGCGGCGCCTGCTTCCCCCGTCTTCTTCTCTAGTGGCGGGGTGCCGGCACGGCCGCTTGGGCGCAGCGGAATGAGCTCGGGGCTGTGTCCCTCTAGCGCGCGACGGGCGGCGCGCGGCAGGCGCACGGTGCGGGAATCGACGCGGGTGAGAATGCCCTTGGCTAAAAGGCGGGGGATTGGGCGCGTGGGATCAGCATCGGGAGCTGCGTCGCGAGTAGCGCCCACTCCGCCAGAGGCGGCCAGGGTTTGCAGAATCCGTGCCTCATCCTCGGGCAGTGCCGCGATCTCCTCGGGGTCGGTGGTGCTCTGATGCAGCAGCGACCACCCGGTGGGAAGCGCCTGCATGAGCCCTGGGGCAAGGCATACGCCCTGTGCTTCCACTTCGAATGCGAGGCCCCGCTCGAGCAGCCGTGCGGTTGGCTCTGGGGCCAAAATCTCTACGGGTTCCAGTTCGCCGCCCCGCAAAGCGATGTCCTCGGCAGTAGCAAGCAACTCGGCATCGCACTGCGCGAGTGCGCGCGCTAGGGAAGTGGTCAGGCTAAGGCGCGTTGCCAACGGGGCGATTCCCGGGGGTAGCGGTGAGAGCACATCGCTGCGATAGCCAAGCAGCGTCGAAAGCTGCTCTTGGTCAAGATCTGCAAGCCACGTGCGGAATTGGACCGTCGCGGAGGAAGTGCTGTGAGGTGGGGTCATGGTGGCGAATAAGTTTAGTGGGTTATTGAGTTACTTTTTGGGCCGGGGTTTGGAATAATAAGGCCTATGTCGAATAAGAAGAATGGCTTCGTATCCCCGGCTTGGCCGAAGAATGAAAATCGCGAGCACGCAATTACCGAAATCTACGCGCCGTTCGCTGGTGCATCCAGCCCGTTCGGTGACGATCTGATCCTGCCAATGCCGGCGGAGAAGCTCAACTACGTGCACCCATACACCCGCGTTAACCGCTAAAAGCTCTTACTTAGAAGAAAAGCTTTTAGCCTAACGCAGGCCTAGCCCCACCGCGCGCCCTTCAGCGGCCGCCTTGTGGTGGGGCCATTTTTCGTACGCTAAGAAAGCCAAAAGCTCCCAGCCAGAAGGAACTGGAAAGTTCCACCTGCGGCTGGGAGCTTTAAACGCGAATCTGCGCAGCTTTAGTTTGAAAAGCCTTAGAGGTTTTCGATGAGCTGAGCGATCGGATCGATGAACTGGCGGTTCGCGGAGTAGAACGCGTCGAAGTTGTGGCGGTTTGCCTTGTACTGGTTTGCAAACTCAGCCGGGATAGCCAGGCCGTACTTAGCTGCGGTGTCCTCGACCATCTTGTAGAGAGCGTCAACAGCCAGCTCGTCGGAAGGCTGTGCAGCTGCCTGCTGAACTGGAGCCGGTGCTGGAGCCGGAGTCGGAGCGGCGTCACGCGGGGTTGGCGCGGAGTTCAGTCCCAAGGAAGCGGAGCAAGCGGGCCATGCGCCCCAGCCCTGGGAAGCCAGGATCTTTTCAGCGACAGCGATCTGCTGCTCGCGAGTTGCCTGGTTTGCGGTCGGTGCGTACTGACCGCCACCGAATGCGGACCAGGTCTGGCCGGAGAACTGCAGACCGCCGTAGTAGCCGTTGCCGGTGTTGATTGCCCAGTTTCCGCCGGACTCACACTGTGCGAGGCGGTCCCAGTCGGAATCCGGAGCAGCGGATGCGGTCGGTGCCATGATGGCTGCAGCGGCGCCGACGGCGACGGTGGAAGCTGCGAACTTGGTAGCGAACGAGTTGTTCTTAGCGGAGTGGCGTCCCATTAAAAGTATTCCTCTTCTCTAGATTTCTCGCGCCCACGTTGTGCTCAGTCCGGCAAAAGTAATTGCTTTAAAGTTGTCTTGCACAAATATCGGCCGCCACGGGGAAGCCCGGACTGCGTGTGGGGGCGAGACTTCCTCGCTGGCGGCCAAGTGCCTTCCTCAAACAGTAACGGTTTATAACGAAATAGTCACGTAGCTGACTCGGTATGGCGTCTTTCCTCTGAGAGCGCATCGCATTTACGCAGGTCGTGACGAAAATGTGAATTAGATCACCGATGTAACGTGTGTTGTTTATGTGACAGTAACTTTAATTGCTGTGTTATAGGAGTTAGAATAATTCTCTTTATTCCCGAGTAAGAAAGCGAGTAGGGGCGTGCCAATCGGCAAAGTTAAGTGGTTTGATGCTGACAAGGGCTACGGCTTTGTGAGCAACCCCGGCGATGAGGATGTCTACGTCGGCCGCAACGTGCTGCCCGAGGGCGTCGACGAGCTGGTCCAAGGCCAGCGGATCGACTTTGATTTCGCGGCAGGCCGCCGCGGTCCACAGGCACTGCGTGTCAAGGTCTTGGACAAGCCGCGCCGCCGTACTCCTTCCCGTAAGCCGGACGAGCTGTCGAGCATGCTCTCCGATGTAATGACGCTGCTGGAAACCCAGGTGCAGCCGGTGCTGGCGCAGGGGCGCTATCCAGAGCGCAAGACTGGCCGTCAGGTCGCTGAAATCCTGCGTGCCATCGCCAAGGATTTGGATAGCTAAAAATCAAGCAAAAGCGCGAGCCCAACTTCGTCTCCCCTTGTAGGAATCTAGAAGTTGGGCTCGCGCTTTTTTGCAGGCTGCGTTTATTTGGAAGCAGCCTTGCTCGGCTCGGTGGACTTATCAGGTGCAGCGGTCTTTGTGGCCTCGGCAAGCTCCTTGTCAGACATCGTTGAAAGGGACCACACGGTGCTAAACGGCGCCTCCTCGCCCTTGCCATCGGTGCCAATCATCAGCGAGGAAATCTCGACCACCATCAGGCGCGGACGCTTGCCTGTAGAAGCCTTGATGGGGTCAACAGAACCCGGAACGTCCACGGTAGAAGAATCGCCGGCGCCGTGAATCTGCTCGTCGTTAGCCGCCGGGTCATCGTAGATGGAAAGGATGCGCCACTCGTGGTTGGAGATCTCTTCTGGGATCTCTAGATGCAGGGTGTCATCCTTGCCCACGGTGAGGTTTGGAGCCTCGCCCTCAGGGCATTCGGTGCCCAGCTCGCAGACCATATAAGGTGCAACGTCGAGACTCTTCTCACCCACGCTGGCCTTGACGGTGATGTCCTGCGGCTCAGGACCTGGGCGGCTATTCCACCAATTCTGGAATAAGACCACGGAGACCACAATGACTGCCACGGCGATAATCAGCGCCAAAAGCTGCAGCAGCGACTTCTTCCTTGCTTCCTTACGGGTTGCCATGGCAAAGAATCCTACTCGAAGGTCACGCGATACAAATCAACCCACCGCTTACCAGTAATCCAGAATTCTTCCGTTCCTGGAATATGGGCGATGCCATTGAGCACATCGTTTTGGGTTTGCGGCCCAGATTTATTCAGTCCCGCAGCATCAATAACCGCGGTGACCTCGCCGCTTGTGGGATCAATGCGCAAAATATCCTCGCTCATCCACACATTCGCAAAGACCTGGCCGTCCACGCATTCCAACTCATTGATCTCTTCTACTGACTGGCCCTCCAGGGTAACGGGGGTCCGCGGTGCAGTTTCTTCGAAAGTTTGGGCATCAAGATGTCGCAGCTCGTTGCTTCCATCAGACATGATGAGCTCAGATTTATCCTCGCCCGCGGCACACAATCCCCAGCCCTCGCCCTCATAGCGAGCGCGGCCGGTCTCTTCGAAGGTCACGGGATCCCGCTTGATGGCCTCGCCCGCCTTCCACGTCAACTGCCAAATCGCATCCTGGGTTTGCGTGATGCCCTCACCGAACAAAGAAGGGGGCAGTGACACTTCCTGCTCGGGTGCCTTCGCGCCGGGTTGCAGGCGCAGTAACCGGGATTGCCCGTATAGTCCTGTTCCCACCAACAGCTTGCCCTCGGGATCAACTTCGAGGCCCTGGGTAAAAGAATTGGGGAGCATGTCAGTGTGTTCCTTGATGGAAACGGATAGATGCTCAACTTCGCGTGGCACGTTTGTTCCTTCTTGAGCCGGCGAATCGCCCTCTGAACTGCTGCAACCGGAAAGCAGGCCGATTGCGCTAAGCGCGCTTAAAACGGCGGTGGAAGTCAAAGCGAGAGAAGATTTAGAAGAACCCATGGAAGTCATTGTGCACGATGTCATGGATAATGTAGTGCGTGACTAAGCAGAATGAGCCAACGAACCCACTTCTTAACAAGACCGCCGTGCGCATCGCTCGCGCTGCAGTGGAAGAAGTAGGAGAGGGCGGCGTCGGCAAGCACCGCGGAGTCGCAGGGCTAGGCCGAAACGTCGCAACCCATCGCTTTGAAGCAGATATGCCAGGCTACCCAGGCTGGGAATGGCAAGCGGTTGTGGCCTGCGCGGAGGGCTCGCGTTTTATCACCGTTAACGAGGTAGCGCTGGTGCCGGGGCAACAGGCACTGCAAGCCCCGGAGTGGGTGCCGTATAACGAGCGCGTGCGTCCGGGAGATTTGGGCCCGGGCGATCTGATGCCGCCTGCGCCTTACGACGAACGCTTGGAAGACGGCAAGCTTTCCGTAAAAGGCTTAGACGAGGCGAAAAAGAGGTGGCGCACTGGCTCCTTTGGCCCTAATACCGAGATGGCCGCGCAAGCGCCGCTGCAGTGTAAGACCTGTGCTTTCTATTTGGAGCTGATGGATAACTTTGGTGTGTGCGCTAACGAATTTTCGGCCGATGGCCGTGTAGTGCACGCAAGTTACGGATGCGGCGCGCATTCGGAGACAAAAATCCGGGAAGAAGGATCCGTGACCGAAACCGCTTTTGATGACGAAAAACCTATCTACTAGCGCTTTCGTGGTTTGCTTTCTGGAGTCGCAAATACTTTACTAAGGCCAGTAAAACTCAATCCTCCTGGCACTAGGTAAAGGGGCTGTCTCAAAGCGATGAACGCTGCTCTCGATCGTTATTTCAAAATCTCTGAACGCGGTTCCACAATCGGAACTGAGGTTCGCGCCGGCGTGGTCTCGTTCTTCGCGATGGCCTACATCATTCTTCTCAACCCGCTCATCCTCGGCACCTCGCCCGATGTTGCGGGCCATACCTTGGGCATTCCGCAGGTCGCCGCAGCTACCGCGTTAATCGCCGGCATCATGACCATTGCCTTCGGCGCGATTGCGCGCTATCCATTCGCCATGGCGGCGGGCCTGGGTATGAATACCTTTGTTGCCGTCACCATGGTCTCCACAAAGGGCTTGGAGTGGAAAGACGCCATGGGCCTGGTGGTACTCGAAGGCATCATCATTGTCTTGCTCGCCATCTCGGGCTTCCGTCAAGCGGTCTTCGATGCCATTCCGGCCTCGATGAAGGCTGCGATGGGCGTGGGAATCGGCATGTTCATCGCCATCATCGGCTTCGTTGATGGCGGTTTTGTAACGCGTGTCCCCGATGCAGCGCACACCACGGTTCCGGTGGGCCTTGGCATCAATGGCTCTGTTTCCACCTGGCCGGCGTTCGTCTTCGTCCTAGGCCTTTTGCTTTGTTCCTTCATGGTTATCCGCAAGGTCCGCGGCGGCCTGTTCCTGGGCATCGTCATCACCACCGTCATCGCAATGATTCTGCAGGCCATCTTCGGCTCTGAGGACTGGGGCATGGCAACACCAGAGATTCCTGGTTCCTTCGGCGGTCTGCCGGATCTGTCCATCGTGGGCGAGGTCAGCCTCGTGGGTGCTTTTACCAAGCTCGGCGTCGTGGCCACCGTACTTCTTATCTTCACCCTGCTGCTGACGAACTTCTTCGACGCCATGGGCACCATGAATGGCTTGGGCAAGCAGGCGGGTCTGGTCGATGAGAATGACAACCTGCCAGACATGCGCACCGCACTGGTGGTAGAAGGCGCCGGCGCCATTGCCGGCGGTCTGGGCTCGGTTTCCTCCAACACCGTCTTTGCGGATTCCGCAGCCGGCATTGGCGACGGCGCGAAGACCGGCCTGGCCAACATCACTACGGGTGTCATCTTCCTGCTCGCGATGTTTTTGACTCCGCTCTATGAGATCGTTCCTATCGAAGCGGCCGCTCCGGTTTTGGTCATCGTCGGCGTAATGATGGCAAGCCAGCTCAAGGACATCGAATGGACCAAGATGGAAGTTGCCATCCCGGCCTTCCTCACCATCGTGATCATGCCGTTTACCTACTCCATTGCAAACGGCATCGGCGTGGGCTTCATCGCCTTCGCCCTGATGTCTGCGTTTGCCGGTAAGGCAAAGCAGGTGCACTGGCTCATGTGGCTCATCGCCGCGCTCTTCGTGGTCTACTTCGGCATGGCTCCGCTGACCAACGCGCTAAGCTAGCGTGCATGCGTGAAGTAATTGCTGACCCTTTAGACCCTCGCCTTGATGACGTCCGTGACTTGAATAAGTCGGACAAGAAAGGTGAGGGGCTTGTCATTGCCGAAGGTCATCTGGTGGTCTCCCGCCTGGCTGACTCGCGTTTCCCGCTGCGCTGCGTCGTAGGTTTTGGCGCAAAGCTGGATGCCTACGTGGAAGAGTATGGGGATCCAGGTTGCCCGATGTACGAGGTCTCGCGAGAAACTCTCGCGGCCGTCGCCGGCTTTGATATGCACCGTGGGCTGGTGGCTGCCGCAGACCGCGCGCCAGAGCCGAGCTTGGACGAGATCTTGAAGACGGCAAGCACCGTGGTGGTGCTTGAGGGCGTGGGTGACCACGAAAATATCGGCGCCATCTTCCGCAACGCGGCGGGCATGGACGTTGACGCCGTGCTGTTGGGCTCGGGCGCAGCAGACCCGCTCTATCGTCGCTCGGTGCGCGTTTCCATGGGCCATGTGCTGCGTTTGCCTTTTGCCCATCTGAACGGCGGATACACTACGTGGCAGCGTTCCCTGCAGGCGCTTCGCGACGCCGACTTCCGCCTCGTTTCCTTGACCCCGCACCCAGAGGCTGTACACCTGGCAGACGCGCTCAGGGGCGCTTCTAAGGCTGCTCTGCTCGTGGGCGCAGAAGGCCCCGGCCTTACCGAACATGCGATGAAGGCCACCGATGTGCGCGCACGCATACCGATGGCCCCAGGTACAGATTCGCTCAACGTGGCTACCTCAGCAGCCATCGCTTTTTATGAGCGCCAGCGCTCCCGAATTGACTTCGAGGTCTGACGCACGTAGCTGCTGATTAGCCCGCCGAGGCGTTTGGCGGTTTCGAGGATTTCCTCGCCAGTGGACTCTGGTTCTTGGTCGTGGGCCTCGTAATCGTCGTAGTCGTTGAAGCCGAGCTTGGACACGGAAGCAGAGGCGATGGTGCCGAGGCTGCGCTCCGGCTTCTTTGGCGCGACCTTGGGCTCGGGCCGTCCGTCGGTGGCATAACCCACGACGTCGAGATCCGGGCCTTGGTCATTTACTTCCACGCCGAGCCAATAAGACTGCGCTGCTTCGGTGATGCCCTGTGGTTCGAAAGGCAGAGAGATACCGCCGACCGGATCGTATTTTTCGCCGGCCCAGAACGGCGCCTCAAAGGGCTCTGGTAGGCCGGAGTCTTCCTGCAGGTTAAAGCGCGTACCGCACAGGCAGCGCTTGAGCTCACCGGCCGTCCAGTGCGCAAAACCGGCATAGCCGGTGCTTTCCTGCGAGACGAAGGCATAGATTTCGAGCGCGGGAACCGCCTTCAAGAGTTGCTCTGGAAGGCGCGAGAGAACCATGGATTCTTCCTCGATGACCGTCTGAACCACGGTAACGCCAGGGTATCCGCCGATGTAGTACTCGCTATCGCCAGCCTGGGCAGAGCGATTGAGAGGAAATTGCCCGATGGGGGTTACGGGCAGGTTGGGATTGAGTTGTGCCAAGAATTTCCGGCCAAAGCCGCGATCGGCCTTTGGCTCCTCCCGCAGCACAGCAGCGGGATCTTCGACAGTGACGTACCAGAGAGTGAGAACAGGTTTAGGGTTCACGGTAAAAACTCGCTTAATTACTTTTCTTGGCTGTCAATCCACTCGCGTTCACTCGCGCGGACGCTTGGTGTTAGAACGCACTCCGAGTAGGACATCTTCCCAGTGCGGGGTCGTAGCGCGGCGACGGCGGCTCTTTGGCTTTGGCTCCGGCGAAGGGTTCTGCAGGAACTCCTCGTCGTTGCCTTCTGCCTTTGGCTTATCTGCCGCAGACTCGGTAGCAGAGGAGGTCTCTGATGCAGAAGCCTGTGTTTCAGCGGCGCCAGCAGGGCGGGCCGCGCCGGTAGCGCCGGAGTCTGTATTGGCGGAGTCCGCTTCGACATCAGCAGGTTGCGGATCCGGTACGACCGTCGGTGCAGTGAAGTCGGTGATGTTGGTGACTGCGCTCGGCGTCTCGCCGTCTATGGCTTTGTCATAGCGCTCGCCGCGGCCGACGGAGGTCAGGGAACGCACTGGCTGTACGAAGTCAGGGTCGGTGAGATCGGCGGCAACGGAGTTGCGGGCCTCCACGGTAGCCGGGGAGGACATGGACTGCTTAAAGGTCCACTCCGCCTCGTTCTCAGAAAGGCCGGCCTTCCACGTGATGCGAAGGATCCACGGTTCGCCCTGATGGCGGTAGGCATCCCAGGTCGACTCCGAGAGGGAGTGGCCGCGTGCGGCAAAGGCCGTGGCGAGAATCTCCCAGAGAGTCAGCTTGGCCGGGCCGTCTTCGCGGATGGGGTGGGCCTGCTTGGCGACGTCGGCAATGCGGGCGCGCTCCAGCAGCACCGGGTGTGCGAAAGGCTCGATGCGGGATTCGGGGGCGCCAATTTCCTCGGCGATCTCTGCGGCAGATGCGCCAGCGCGGATGCGGGCCTGAATTTCCGCCGGGCGCAGGCTGATTGCGTGCGGGCGGGAGTCGCCGTGGTCACGCATGCCAGAGCGCGGCTGCGAAATAGGTGCCGGAGTGGTTGTGGTCAGTTGTGGCGCAGCAGGCGCAGTGGAGTCAGAGGACTCAGCCGCGGTGGATGCCTCGTCGTCATCCTTCTTTGCTTCCGCGTCGCGCTGTTCGTGTTCGCCAGAGGAGGCGGTGCTTGCAGCCGAGTCTGCGTCGCTGGATGCTACAGAATTCACAGAATCTGCAGTATCCGTAGAGTCATCTGCTTCCGCCGCGAACGGGAGCTTGGAGACCTTGCCCCATGCGTCATCCTCTGGCTTAGGTGCGCCTAGAATCTCGCGGAGATCGTCGGTGACGGCCAGGAAAAACTCTTCGCCTTCTTCGGTTTCCATGACCAAAGAAGTAGTGGTTGAGTCGCTTTTTGCGAGGAAGAGCTCGCGCATTGAGGGGCGCTCCTTTTGCTTGTCGACGGATTCGGACAACGGATTTGGATACTGACAGTTTATTTAAAACCGCATCTAGGCATTGCGACTAGTGCAATCGATCCACACCCCAACGGGGCGCGTGTGATGAAATCCACTTTAACCCAGAAAAGCCCCGCGCCTTATGAAGAACGCGGGGCATGTTGGCTGGAAAAGCCCTGTCAGTTGCTCTTAGCGCCTATCCAGAAGGTAGTCGATTGCTTGTGTGAGCTTGGCGACGTCGTCTGGCTCAATCGCGGGGAACATACCAATTCGCAGTTGGTTGCGCCCCAGCTTGCGATAAGGCTCGACATCCACGATGCCGTTCGCTCGCAAGGCCTTGGCTAAGGCCGTAGCATCCACGGTCTCGTCAAAGTCGATGGTTGCCACGACTAACGAGCGGCCAGCGGGCTCGGCGACGAAAGGCTTGGCCTCTTTTCGCGATGCGGCCCAGTCATAAACAATGGTGGAGGAAGCGGTGGTGCGCGTAACCATACCGTCGAGCCCGCCGTTGTCGTTCATCCAGCGGACCTGATTTTCCAGCATCAGAAGAGTAGACACGGCTGGAGTGTTATAGGTCTGGTTCTTGCGCGAGTTATCCACGGCGGTCTGCAGGTTCAGGAAAGCCGGGATATAACGTTGTGCAGCATTAAGCTTTGCGATGCGTTCAATCGCAGCAGGGGAGACCGCCGCGAGCCAGAGCCCACCTTCGGATGCGAAGCACTTCTGCGGCGAGAAATAGTAGACGTCAGCCTCGGCCATCGTGACGGGCAATCCGCCAGCGCCCGAGGTCGCATCGATGACAACGAGTTGCTCCGGATTATTTGGCTGTGGGCGCAGCACGTCAACCATCGCGCCCGTCGAGGTCTCATTGTGTGCCCACGCCACAACGTCAGCATCGCCGAAATCCACCGTGCGTGGGTCGGGAGCGGTGCCGGCGGGGAAGTCGTAAACGATGGGCGCTGTGAGCCACGGTGCACCAATACTTGCCTTGGCAAACTTCGAAGAGAACTCTCCGTAGGTCAAATGCGCGGACTTATTTTCGATGAGGCCGAACGTCGCGGCGTCCCAAAAAGCGGTGGCGCCGCCGGCCGAAAGAATAATCTCATAGCCGTCTGGAAGCTTGAATAGATCTCGCAATCCCTCGCGAATCGAACCCACCACGTTTTTCACGGCGGGCTGGCGATGAGAAGTGCCGATGATGGATTTAGCCCCCGCAGTAATTGCCTCAATTTGGGCGGGTCGTACCTTGGAAGGGCCGCATCCGAAGCGACCGTCGATGGGGAGAAGATCTGCAGGTAAAGTCGGTTCTGTGTGGAGCATGAGGCACAGTCTAACCTAATTTCGGTCACCCTATTGGTAAACGTTGAAAGTTTAGGATGTTGGCAGCGTCACAAATTTTGATAAAGTGTGAAGAGATTTAAAACGTAATGCCGGTTTGGAGCCGGTGTTTTAAGTGTTGAGAAAGGATCAACAAGTGGCTTCTGAAGACAACAAGGTTGTTCTCCACTACCCAGGTGGCGAGTACGAGATGGATATCAAGCAGTCCACCGAAGGTGACTCTGGCTTTGATATTGGCAAGCTTCGCAATGAGACTGGCCTCGTAACCTTTGACCCCGGCTACGCCGCTACCGGCTCCACCGAGTCCAAGATCACCTTCATTAACGGTGAGGAAGGCATCCTGCGCCACCGCGGCTACGACATCGCGGATCTGGCAAACAACGCCACCTTCAATGAGGTTTCCTACCTCCTCATCAAGGGCGAGCTGCCAAACCAGGAGCAGCTGAGCGCTTTTAACGATGAAATTCGCCACCACACCCTGTTGGATGAGGACTTCAAGGCGCAGTTCAACATCTTCCCGCGCAATGCGCACCCGATGGCGGTTCTGGCATCCTCCGTTAACATTCTCTCCACCTACTATCAGGACCAGCTCAACCCGTTGGATGAGGAGCAGCTGGACAAGGCAACCGTCCGCCTGCTGGCTAAGGTTCCGATGCTGGCTGCATACGCTTACCGCGCGTCCCAGGGCAAGCCTTACATGTACCCGGACAACAACCTGAACGCACGCGAGAACTTCCTGCGCATGATGTTCGGTTACCCAACCGAGGAGTACAACGTCGACCCAGTCGTCGCGAAGGCTCTGGACAAGCTGCTCATCCTGCACGCAGACCACGAGCAGAACTGCTCCACCTCCACCGTCCGCATGATCGGTTCCGCACAGGCAAACCTCTTCGTTGCTATCGCTGGCGGCATCAACGCTCTGTCCGGCCCGCTGCACGGTGGCGCAAACCAAGCCGTTCTCGAGATGCTCGATGAAATCCAGAAGAACAACGGCGGCGACGCAACCGACTTCATGAACCGCGTGAAGAACAAGGAAAAGGGCGTCCGTCTGATGGGCTTCGGCCACCGCGTGTACAAGAACTACGACCCACGCGCAGCCATCGTCAAGGAGACCGCACACGAGATCCTCGAGCACCTGGGCGGCGACCCAATGCTGGATCTGGCAATGGAGCTCGAGAAGATCGCTCTCGAGGACGAATACTTCGTCTCCCGCAAGCTGTACCCGAACGTCGACTTCTACACCGGCCTCATCTACCGCGCCATGGGCTTCCCGACGGACTTCTTCACCGTCCTGTTCGCCATCGGCCGCCTACCGGGTTGGATCGCTCAGTACCGCGAGCAGCTGGATCTGAACACCAAGATTAACCGTCCGCGCCAGATTTACACCGGCGAGACCTTGCGCACCGTTTCCCCGCGCGCTGAGCGTGCGTAATAGGCCTTTTGGACTGCATGGCTTTAGTCACGAAATGATGACAAAACAAGTCATTGCGTAGGCCAAATAAAGCCGAATCGCAGATGAACCCTTATACTGGGCACACTGCGATTCGGCTTTCGCCGTTCGTGCAGGCCTAGTTCTCGGCCTAAAAGCGGGACAACTAGGCGCCGAATCGATATCACAAACGTTTCCCAAGGAGGATTTTCCCCAATGGATAAGCCCGTAATTGAGGCTCATACTGAGCCGGCCCCGACTGAGCTAGTTATCGAGGACATCATCGTCGGCGACGGCGCAGAGGCACAGCCGGGTGGCTTTGTTGAGGTTCACTACGTGGGCGTCTCGTATGAGGACAACCAGGAATTCGACTCTTCCTGGGGTCGCGGACAGTCCATCGAGTTTCCGCTGACTGGCCTCATTGCAGGTTGGCAGGAAGGTATCCCGGGCATGAAGGTGGGCGGCCGTCGTAAGCTCATCATCCCTCCGGAGAAGGCATACGGCCCAGCTGGCGGAGCGCATCCACTTGCTGGACGCACCTTGGTCTTCGTTATCGACCTGCTACGTGCGTAAATAACGTTTCTTTTTTGGCTCCACCTTTTGCCCCGAATTGCTAGGGCAGAAGGTGGAGTTTCTTTTTTGCGGGCGCAAGAACTTGAATTTTTCGGCGTCACGCGTGGCGAAACTCGTGCACAATGGAACCATGAGTGTCCCATTTATCTCTTTTAATGATGATCGCGAGATGCCACAGCTTGGTCTGGGCACCTACAAGATGACGGGTCAGGAATGTATCACGGCGGTGCGTGAAGCCATCGAGCTCGGCTACCGCCATTTCGATACTGCAACCTTGTATGAGAACGAGGCAGAGCTAGGCCAGGCCCTAAATGATGCGATGCGCGCCGGTGACGTCACCCGTGATGAACTCTTCATCACCTCCAAGGTCTGGCATGATAGCCACGGGGCGAAGGGGGTAGACGCAGCATTTACTGAATCGCTGAAGAAGCTGCAGCTGGACTACCTAGACCTCTACCTGATCCACTGGCCGTGGCCACAGGCTGGACTCTATGTGGAGACCTTTGAGGAGATGGCTCGTCTGCAGGGCATGGGACAGATCGCTTCCATCGGCGTGGCTAACTTCTACGAGGAAACGCTGCAGGAGATCATCGCGCGAACGGGTATCGTTCCAGTGTTGAACCAGGTGGAGCTGCATCCGGGATTTACCCAGCCGGAGTTGCAAGAATTCCATGATGAACATGGCATTGTTACAGAGGCATGGTCGCCGCTGGCGAGGGGAGAGGTCCTTAACAATGCGGAGATCAAGAATGTGGCGCAGCGCCTTGAGGCAACCCCGGGACAGGTAGCAATCGCCTATCTTCTAGCCAAGGGGATTTCCGTAATCCCGAAATCCACCAAGCGTGAGCGCCTAGAGGAGAACTTGGCGGCCGCGCAGCTGGAGCTTAGCCACGATGACATTGCGGCAATCGATGCCCTCGATAACGGCGCGGCTGGGCGCTTGTACAAGGACCCGCGTGAGTTTCCGGGCTAAACGCTAAAGGCGGCCTTTCGGCCCTCAGAAAACGGCCTAGAGGCGGCAGGGAACGGCATTGTTCTCTGCCGCCTTTTCTTGACATATGGCCTTTCGCAATGTTTGCAAACTGGGGCGTTGAAAGAAATGGGGGTACTTTTCATGCTTTAAAAAGTGCAGTAAGCAATGGGGTTAGGGGGTAGCTAAGACTTGCTAATCAAAATTCGATTGGCAAGCTTTACAACCTTGCAATGTGAATTGGGTAACTTACTCTCTAAGGCGAAACGTGATTCATCACACTATCTCTATCTCGTGTGGTTCATTAATCACTTTCGTGTGGAATCTTGAGAACCCAAGGAGAGCGACATGAATAGCGCACCTACCTCGATGCTCGAGCGCCGCGAACCGACGGCGCAGGACTTCATCGAGATGCGCGATAGCCCGCAGTTTAAGCAGTTACGCGGTGCATATCGTAACTTCACTTTCCCGATGACCATCGCCTTTTTCCTGTGGTACGTCATCTACGTGTTGGCTGCCGTCTTTGCGCCTGGATTCATGGGCACCGAAATTGGCGGTGGGTGGAACGTGGGGCTCGTATTCGGGCTCGCCCAATTTGTCACCACGTTCGCGATTACGTGGATCTACGTCAAGTACGCCAACAAGAAAATTGAGCCGCGTTCAGCAGCTATTCGTGAGGCATTGGAGGGATAGATTATGCTGAATTTCAACCTAGCTGCCGAGGCCGCGCAAGAAGGCTCCGGAAACCCGGTGCTCAACATCGCCGTTTTTGGCGCGTTTCTTGTCATCACCATGTGGGTGGTTTTAAGGGCAGGAAAGACCACGAAGAAGGCCTCGGACTTCTACACCGGTGGTGGCACCTTCTCTGGCCGCCAGAACGGTTTGGCCATTTCGGGTGACTATCTTTCTGCCGCGTCCTTCCTCGGTATCGTTGGTGCAGTTGCCCTCAACGGATATGACGGATTCTTGTATTCTGTCGGCTTCTTCGTGGCCTGGCTGGTGGCACTCATGCTGGTCGCCGAGCCGATGCGTAACGTCGGTCGCTTCACCATGGCGGACGTATTGTCTTTCCGCTTGAAGCAGCGTCCAGTGCGCGTGGCGGCGTCCATCTCTACGCTTTTTGTCTCGCTTTTCTACCTGATTGCGCAGATGGCCGGCGCAGGCTCCCTGGTGTCGGTGCTTTTGGATATCCATGACTTCACCTGGCAGGCGGTCGTGGTTGGCATCGTGGGTGTTTTGATGATCGTCTACGTTCTGGTGGGCGGTATGAAGGGCACCACCTATGTGCAGATGATCAAGGCAGTCCTCTTGGTCACCGGCGTCGTGGCGATGTGCATCATGACCTTCATTGCGGTGAAGGGCGGCTTTAGCACCTTGTTCTCCGACGCCGTCGATATGCATGCGGGCTCGGATTACCTCCAGGAGAAGGGCTACGAAGCTTCTCAAATCATGGAACCAGGCTTAAAGTATGGAAAGACTTTGACCACCAAGCTGGACTTCGTTTCCCTCGGTATCGCTCTGGTGCTCGGCGTTGGCGGCCTGCCGCACGTGCTCATGCGCTTCTACACGGTTCCGACTGCAACTGAGGCGCGCCGTTCCGTGACCTGGGCAATCGTCATTATCGGTGCTTTCTACCTGATGACCCTCATCCTGGGCTACGGTGCCGCGGCACTCGTGGGCCCGGACCGCATCCTGGCCGCGCCGGGCGGGGCCAATGCCGCAGCGCCGCTTCTGGCGCTAGAACTCGGCGGCTCGGTATTCATGGCTGTCATCTCGGCGGTTGCATTCGCCACGGTGCTGGCAGTAGTTGCAGGTCTGGCGATTACCGCGTCTGCATCTATCGCGCACGATATCTACCACGCGGTTATTCGTAAGGGAGAGTCCACCGAGTCGGAGCAAGTCCGTGTCTCGCAAGTTACGGTCGTAGTCCTCGGCATCGCCGCCATCATCCTGGGCATTCTGGCCATGACTCAAAACGTCGCGTTCTTGGTCTCTCTCGCCTTCGCCGTCGCGGCTTCTGCAAACCTTCCGACTATCCTGTACTCGCTTTACTGGCGTCGCTTCAATACGGCCGGTGCGGTGGCGTCCATGTACACCGGCGTCATCTCCTGCCTGCTGCTCATCTTCTTCTCCCCGGCAGTATCCGGTTCTGAGACCTCGATGTTCCCGAACGCGGATTGGGCGCTGTTCCCACTGTCGAATCCGGGCCTGGTTTCCATTCCGCTGGCATTCATCGCAGGCTGGTTGGTTTCCATCCTGACCCCGCCGGATGACTTTGAGGATCTGTCCGCAGAGATGGAGGTACGGTCTCTGACCGGCGTTGGCGTGGAGGCCCCAGTCAACCACTAAACCTGGCAGAGTTCTGAGTATTATCTAATGCGTGCTCGATTCTTTGTCTAAAACGAAGGCGGTGCCGATGAAGGTCGGTACCGCCCTCGCCGCGTTTTCACTCGCCGGCGGCCTGTTGTGCGCATGTACACCGTCGCAGCAGCACGATAGTAAGGCCGCCTCGGCGTCGGCAAGCAATGCGTCTGCGTCCGACCTTCGGCATGAGCTGGGGGAGCCTGCGCTTTCCGACGTCCCCGATGACGTCAGTCAGTTCCTCGAGGGTAATAAAGACCAGCAGCTGAGCTACTACCGCATCGGCGATGGAATGCGTATGGCAACGGCAAATGAGCATGAGCCGCGCCCAGCATTGAGCCTTATCAAGCTGTATATCGCAACCTACGTGCTCGAAAAGGGAAGCTTTGAGGATAAATACGAAGCCTTAGACATGATCGCCAGCTCCTCAGATACAAGCGCAGAAGAACTCTTTGAGAAGTACCCGAATTCCATTGACTCCGTGGCAAAGGAATATGGATTGCAGGCCACGAAGGCCGGTGAGCAATGGGGAACCTCGGTGACCTCCATGTATGACGTGGTGCGCTTCGTGGTGCAGCTGAAGGAAGATAACCCCACCCACCCGGTCCTGGTGGCGATGGCCCACGCCGATCCCATCTCGGAAGACGGATACGAGCAGGACTACGGCACGGCGAAACTGCAAAATGTAGTGGGCACCAAGTGGGGCTGGTCAAATGACAAGACCCTGCACTCTTCGGTTTCCTTTGGCAAGAACTTCGTTGTTGCAGCTACCACCTATGGTAGCGCCGATGATCTCACGGACTTTGTGAAAGACGAGGTAACGGGCAGTAACCTGCGTAAGGGTACTGATCGCTACCAAAAGGCGCTCAACGGTGAGAGCGTTGCTCCTGTAAGTCCTTCGAAGTCTTCTGCGCCTGCCTCCAAGACGACCATCACCGTGACCTCGACTCTGCCGAAGTCTGAGAAGAAGGGCTCTGATAAGGGCCAGAGTAAAGACGGTGGCAAGGCCAAGCGCGGGGATAAGAGCAAGGAGCCTACCGACGCCGGCAAGAAGAGCGACAAGAAAAAGAAGGACAAAAAGAAAGAGCCGACCTCGTCGGCTCAATCTGAAAGCGCTACTTCAAAGCGTTCTGAATAGTAGAAGCTAGGTCGATGGCTCCCTTGATTTGATCCTGGGAGACGGAAGAGCCGCCGTAGGAGATGCCGTTCTGGTTTACTCGCGGCAGGCGCATGCCTGGCACCGCGTGCTCTACCTGGGAGCTAAGCGCACCCATCGCATCAGAAGACTGCGGGGAGATACCCGGGATGTTGCCCGGCTGTGCCGGTGCGGCCGGCTTCGGTGCGGAAGGCTTGGCTGGCGCAGCAGGGGCCTTCGGGGCCTTCTGACCCGGCATCCATTGGCCCCAGTCGCGGGCGTAGACCTCGTTGATGTCCACGGTCACGCCGTCGATGGTGCGCTGCATGTTGCCCGGCAGCTGGTGAATCGTGGTGCGTGGGTGGATCTTGCCGTTCGAACCCCAATCGTGCATCCAGAAGAAGGAGCCGATTCCATCGCGCACGCACCACTCGATCGTGTTGTAGTTGCCGTATACGCCGGTCTGGTAGCCCGCTGCCGAAAGCAGGCGGCTAAAGGCCTGTAGGTAAGGCTTGATCTGTTGGTCGTACTGGGCGCGGGTCGGGTTATCGTCAATCGCGATGTAAATCGGGCGATTGGTCGGTCCGCCTGCTGCCCTGTGCAGGGCAATAGCCTGCGGGGCGTGGATGGCTGCACCTGCGGCACCTTGCTTCCAATCGGCGGTTTCGGCACGGCCAAACTGGTAGATGGAGGCCGTCGCCAAGCCCTGCGCGGCGTTAGCCTTGGTTTCCTGCAAGGTGACGGGCTTGCCGGTCATCCAGGATTCGGCGCCGGGGCGACGCTTGGAAACATAACGGATGGCGCCGAGATGGCCCGCGCGCTTGATGCCTGCGGCGGAAGGAACACCGACGGCGAAGTCGATGATGGTGCCGCGCACCGGTCCAAGCGCCGCTGCATTCGGAACGGCAGAACCGATGGCGCCTGCGGTCAGGGCGAGAGCGCTGACCTTTAAGAGGCCGCGACGGGAGAAAGATGGTGACATGTTGAGCTCCTGCAGTAATCACATTTGTCACAGTAGTTAACAATTGCACCATAGCAGGAGGTCTTGGGGCATTCCCGGAGTGCAACCGCATGTCGCGCTTTTACTTCGGGAAACTATTTTGAGTCGTTCCTAAACGTCACTTGCGTGGAGTTCTCAACCGTGCGCGATACCGTGCAGTCCTTCTCATGAGAGATGCGAATCAGGTTGTCCACGAGCTTGCGCGCTTGGTTGCCCTCGGGGGTATCCGGGAACGATAGATCGAAGCCCACGCGAACCTCCGACTGGCGCGATGCCCCGTCCTCATTTACGCGGTCGCCTTCCATGTGCACATCAAAAGATTTCGGCTCCGCGCGCTGGGACGTTACGACGTCTACCTCCACTGCGGCAGACCCCGCAACGGCCGCCAAAAGGTGTCCCTCCAACGATAACTAGCCGTTCCCGGCGGACGAGCGAGATGCTGGCGTCATCCGGATTGATGGCGCGGTATACCGAAATTTCCACGCCGTTAAGGTCAATGCAGGATTGCTTAGTGCTCTCACTTATGGCTTAGAGTTCAAGCGGGTTCAGACTATATACGACACTGCCTTCTGAGAGCATGGTGATGAAGATGGGTGTGATAACCAGCGTTCCGTGTCGGCTGTGATCGGTATTAGCCTAAAATTTTATGCTTAAGACGGCGGGTGTAACCGCTGCAAAACGGCGGCACCGTGCCATCGCTGAGCTGGTCATGGTTCTTGCGGGGTGGTGATCTAAAAAACCAAGGGCGGCGCGAAGCGGATGCGCACCGTTTGTCCCATCGCTGGCTTATCGTCCGCGGTGGTGCGGAATGTGGTTCCCGATCCATGGGTGGCGGTAACGGAGTAGTGGCCGGCTTCGTAAATGGCAGAGTCAACTACTGCTGGAACCGTGGCACCTGGATGGTTTTCCTCCACGATTGTTGCGTGGTGCGGTAGGATGGCGGCCTTAGTGCCTTCGCCCCGCACGGAGACTTCACTCAATGGCCAAGAAATGCCAAGGGTTGGGCACTCGACGCGGCCTCCTGAGATAGCGGCCTGGACTATTGTGGCATCCGCAATAAATCCCGCGACCAGCGGGCTTCCGGGACTTTCCAGCAGCTGTTGTGGGGTAGCAATCTGCTGGATTTCGCCGCCATCTAGAACCACGACTCTATCTGCGATTGCCAGCGCCTCGGCGCGATCGTGGGTGACGTGCACCGTGGTTAAGCGCTGCTTTTGCGTCAGGGTTACCAGCTCGCGGCGCAAATTATCGCGCAATGGTTCATCGAGGGCTGAAAGAGCTTCATCCAGTAATAAAACCGTGGGATTAGCAACGATCGCCCGGGCCAGCGCAACGCGCTGGCGCTGCCCACCAGAAAGGCTGTCCGGAGTACGGTTCTCGAATCCTGGCAGGCCCACGAGAGCTAAAGTCTCAGAAATGCGCTCTTCGCGCTCGGGCTTTGCTACTTTCGCCTGGCGCAACGGGTAGCCAACATTGTCTTTAACAGACATGTGCGGCCAGATCGCGTGCTGTTGGAAGACCATGCCGATGCTGCGTTTCTCGGGAGGAATAGCAGTCATCTTCCGGCCATCTATGTAAAGCTCACCTGACGATGGAGAAATAAAACCAGCGATGGTGCGTAAGAGCGTGGTTTTACCGGAGCCTGACGGGCCAACGAGTGCAATGAGTTCCCCAGGTTCGATGGAGAGGTTGATATCGCGCAAGCCGGTGGTTCCGTCCGGAAAAGTGACCGTGAGGTGGGAAGCTGCAATTTTCGCCATTATTAAGTCCTTACCTTGGGAGCACGGATAGTCAGTGCGACGGCAATGATGCCAAGTAGCGCAAAGAGCAGGGCGAGTGCCGATGCCTGGTTATAATTTCCTGCCTGTTGCAGGTTGAAGACTTGGACACCCAGTGTTGTCGTTCCGGGTGCGACGAGGAGTACGGAAATAGTAAGTTCTCGAATCGCGGTCACCGCTACGAGCACCGCACCGGATATCGCCGCTGGAATGGTCATCGCGCCGGTGGTAGTAAATAGCGCCTTAAGCGGCGTGGCGCCGGAAATGCGCGCTGCTTCTTCCACGGTGACCGGGGTGCTTATTAGCGGGGCACGCACGGCCTGGACAACGAGTGCGGTAAAAGCACAGACGTAGGCGATAAGGATTATCCAAATGGTGTTATACAGCCCAGTATAGCGCCCGGCAATCAGCCAGGCGACACCGATGATAAGCCCAGGCAGCGCGCTCGGTAGCAGTGCAGAAAGGGTTAAAAGCGTATTTCCTCGAGCCTGAGTCCGGGTCACTAGAATTCCGATGACCCAACCAAGAACCCCGCAGATTATCGCGGCGGTTATTGACAGAAATGCGGAATTACTGAGTCCGTCGATGACGCGCGGGTTGGATAAAGCGCTGCTAAAGTTCGCCAGCGAGATGGTTTCTAAGGTAAATGGAACCCCAGGAGCTGGCAGCAATGCGCGGTAGGCCAAACCGAGAATTGGGCCAATGGAAATGGCGAGCCCGCACACCCACATGATGATCGTGACCGGCCAGCGCGCCGAATGCAGTGCGAAACGCGCCGGACTTCCGGAGTCATGTGTAGAAGACGAGTTTTTCAGGGAGGTGAGATAGTCCATGATTACTGTGCCGATTCCCAAAAATAAGAGGACAACGCCGATGGTCGATACCACTTGTAAGGGGTTGGATACGGTGCCGGAATCAATGAACCGGTAAATCATCGTCGCGAGCGTTTCGAACCGAGCCGGCGATCCGATAATAGCGGGAATGCCGAAATCAGCCAGATTAGCAATTGCTGTGAGAGTGAACGCGGACAATAGTGCGGGGCGCAGGAGTGGAAGGGTGACCGTGCGCAGAACTGTCACCACGGAAGCCCCAGATACTCGGGCGGCTAGCTCAAAATCGGGGGAGATGGAGCGCAAGCTTGAAGAAATGATGACATATGCCGTGGGAAAAGAATGGATAGTCATCAGCGCAATGACCCCGTCTGCGCCGTAGATATTCCATATTTCGAACTCAAAAAGCTTATTCAAGCCCTGATTCGGGCCGAAGAGTTGAATCCAGGCGATCGCTCCGATAAATGGCGGAACCAAGAGAGGCGAAAGCAAGAATAGGCGCAGTACCGAAGAGCCGTAGATATCTGTGCGGTCTAGCGCGATGGCAATAACGGTGCCGATGATGACGGCAGCGAGAGCTGAAAGCGCCGTGGTAAATAGCGAATTCCATGTGGCGATGCCGAGCCCTTGCTCTAGCAAGATGGGAATTTGGTTTCCGCCCAGTGCAAGGGAGACAACAAGGGTCAAAGGCGCGATGAACAGGCCAATGGCAATCAGCCACACGCCAACGCGTAGCGCGGATACGGAGGGATTTTTCAACAAGTGGGCCACCAAGAACTAGGAAGACACTGCCTTTTGGAATACCTCGACGGCGGCGTCTTTATCCTTGGTGATTTTCCCCAAGTCCTGGTCCATGAGCTCAATGTCTGTGAGTTCAGGGGTGCCTGCTGGGGTTCCCACGTCCTCACGCACCGGGAGGTACGACTGCTCGACGGCGATTTCTTGTGCCTTCTTTGAAAGCAGGAAGTTGATGTATTTCTGGGCTGCTTCCTGTTCCTGGGAGTCTTTGAATACGCCCGCAGGCTCAGAAATATATGGTGATCCTTCGGTGGGGTAGGCGAGGGCAATTGGGGACCCCTTATCCGCCAGGTCGCGGACTAAGTAATCGACGACCACGCCCACGGGCTTGGAACCGGAGGCGATTTCTTGGGAGGTAGGGCCATTGGAGTCTGCGATCATCGGGGCATTCTTGCCCAGATCTTCGATCCACGCTTCTCCGAGGTCTGAATTATTCTTCCACGCTGAGGCGTTGAATGCCGCTGCACCGGAGACCGCTGGGTTAGGTAAGACGAGTTTGTCTTTGTACTTCGGATCGGTGAGATCCGCCCAGGAGGTCGGGGCATCGTCTTCTGCGATCTCGTCGGTGTTATAAGCAATTATCGTAGGGATTATGCGCGTGCCGACATAAAAATTCTTGTCGTCCTTGGCCTCGTCGATGATGTCATCGGAATCGACATCGGCAAGCTCGATGAGGTCACCATCCTCAGCGTAATTTTCAAAGGTAGGTCCATCGGCTGCCCAGAAAACATCCGCTTCAATGTCGCCAGATTGCTTCTCTGAAGAGATGCGGGCGTTCAAATCACCGGTGCCAGCGCGGTATACATTGACCTCGATATCGGGGTATTCCTCGTTGAAGGCCGCATTGATCTCATCGACCTTTTCCTCTGGTTCGGAGGTATAGACGGTTATTGAGGTTGAGTCGCTGGTCGCCTGTGAATCTTCTTGGTTGGACGCAGGCTCACCGCACGAAGTAAGAAGGACGGTTGAAGCAAGGGCTATGGCAGAGAGAGAAGTGTGCTTCGACTTCATCGTGGGAGTTCCTCCAGAGAGAATAGTGATCAGGAACATCAATCTAACTGCACTGAAGTTAAGACAACTTGGGATCGATGTAAACGTGCAGTAAATTTTTAGCACCCTTGATCGGGTGCTTGGAGGGTGAGGTGGTTAAGTCGCCCTTTCAAGACTGCATTAAACGGTATCCGCTTCTTTGATCCCACCAACGCGAGCGATTATGGCGGATGGCTCGGCGCGTTATCGTCATATTCGGCCGTGGCTGGAGACCACGGTGAGGCGTACACCGGTGGCCGTTATTGAGAGCGCCTAGAGATATCGGTGCAGATGCTGGCAGACCCGCTGGAATACTAGCTTTGTGCAGTGTGCTAGGCGCTTTCCGATGGCCACATTCATCCAGCGTTTTCCATGGCGGGGTTACGCGCCAAACAATCAATCTGCTTGAAAACGGCCGGTATAACCCGACCCTCAAGTTTTGCCTTGCGATCTGTCACAGGTTGGATAGCTCGCTCGACCAACTATTTTGGGAGGAACAGAATTGCCAATCCTAAACAAGATCTCTGACGAACGTTTACTCGCAAAGAATCTGCGCAATATCAGAATTGCGTTTGTCATCCAGACCCTAGGCATTATTGTCGTGTTGGTCAACGAATGGATAAAGAACGGTTCGCGGGCGATGTTCGCCGAGCCTTTACACCTCGTTTTGCTGGTTAGCCTCACCGTTTATGTGGCGCTCACGATTCCTATAGCGCGCGAGAATGAGGAACAGTAGGAGCCGGGGTGGCCCGAAAGCGGGCGTACTGCTGAAACCCATTACGTTGTTAGCAGTTCCACCCCA
>NZ_KV793675.1:0-4719 GCF_001808545.1 Corynebacterium sp. HMSC077D03 | reverse complement strand
AATAAACACACAACTCAATACACAAAAAAGAAGGGAAGGGAAGCAACCAAACATGCTGGTTGCTTCCCTTCCTTCTTTTTCGTTTTCCACCATTGAACCACCACCACCCGGCCACGACTATCGGCACGACATTCCCACGCCTATCGTTGGTCAACCTGCATTCGAACCATCCAACAGGCCCACAACGCCCGGTTTCGGCGGCTTCGATGGGTCGAACGCAGGTTAATTCAGCAACGAAACTATCAACCGGCATTTCCGGTCTATGCACGGCGGGGGAGTGGAGTAGTTCAACGTGGCGTTGATGAACCTTGGAGAAGTTTCGGAATCTTCTTAGCAGTTATACGCCGGTCGGGTGTGGCAGCTAGGCTGGGATGGATAGCTTTAAAACCATCATTACCGTGAGGAGATTCCCACCATGTGTCCACCGGAGAGGGCAGCGGCGCGCGCCGTCGAACTTTTTAAGCAATACGGGCAAGGCGATACCGCTGTTACCGCATTGGACCATGTCAACGTGGTCTTCGAGCGCAATAAATTTACTGCCATCATGGGCCCGTCAGGTTCAGGAAAGTCTACGCTGATGCACACCATGGCCGGTCTTGATTCAGCTACTAGTGGTTCAGCCTTTATCGGCGACACGGATATGTCGCAGCTAAACGACAAGTCCATCACCGCACTGCGCCGTGACCGCCTAGGGTTCATCTTCCAGTCTTTTAACTTGGTACCTACCCTAACTGCGGCGGAGAACATTACCCTGCCAATGAATATCGCTGGCAAGGAAGTAGATAAGTCCTGGTTCGATGAGGTGACAACCCGTCTGGGATTGGCACAGCGCCTGAGCCACCGTCCCGCAGAGCTTTCCGGCGGTCAGCAGCAGCGCGTGGCGTGTGCGCGTGCGCTTGTATCCCGCCCAGAGATCATCTTCGGCGATGAGCCCACCGGCAACCTTGATTCCAATTCTTCCGCGGAGGTTTTGGATATTCTGCGCACCGCAGTGGATCAAGATGACCAGACCGTCGTCATTGTCACCCACGATGCCAAGGCAGCCTCTTACGCGGACCGCGTGGTCTTCCTGGCCGACGGCAAGCTGGTCAACGAGCTGCAGAATCCAACCATGGAATCCATCCACAAGGTCATGGCGGAGATCGAAAGCTAATGGCTAGAAATACCACCATGCGCAAGGTCTCCTTGCGCAATATCGTTGCCCATAAGCTCCGCCTTGCGCTGACGCTGCTCGCGGTCATCCTTGGCACCGCCTTCATCGCGGGCTCTTTCATGTTCACCAATTCCCTGTCGAATACTTTCGATGCGGCGGTTTCCAATGCTTTTACTGGTGTTGACGCTGCCGTCAGCAAGAAGGATTCGGGCCCGGACTTGGATGAAAAGATGCGCCAGGACCTAGCTAACGACGACATGGTCGGCAAGGTCAACATCGAAAGCGCGCAAAACGTGGTCGTCGCCAATGACAAGGCCGAAGCATTCCAGACCACCGGCGGTGGGGCGAGCGTTAGGCCCTACTACAACGCTGAAGAGTCGGTAGGTGAGCCCGGCGAGATTATCCAGGGCGAGGCGCCACACGGTACTGGCGAGGTCACCATCAACGATGCCGCAGCAGAAAAGTACGGCGTCACCGTTGGCCAAAAGCTGCTCGTTGTCCATCCCGACAAGCGTGACGAGGTCACCGTCGCTGGCATCGAGAAGCCAGCCGTGGACGCAGGTCCAAGTATTACCCTGCAGATGGATAACAAGGCCTTCGTTGAACGCTACGGAAACTCGCAGCAGCTGAAGCTCTCTGCCGCTGAGGGGGTAAGCCCAGAGCAGCTCGTCGAGCATCTCAACGCCACCTACGACGTCGAGGCGGAGTCCGGCGAAAATCTTGCAGAGGAAATGTCGGATGCTATTTCTTCGGCGCTGAAGTTCGTCAATTACTTCCTCATTGCCTTTGGCCTCATCGCGCTGTTGGTCGGCACCTTCATTATTGCGAACACCTTCTCCATGATCGTCGCACAGCGCATCAAGGAGTTTGCGCTGTTGCGTGCGTTGGGCGCATCGCGCCGACAAATTACCCGCTCGGTCGTCGTTGAGTCCTTCATCGTGGGCCTTTTGGGCTCTGCGGTGGGCGTCGTCGCCGGCATGGGCCTGGTGGCGATCATTAAGGCCGTGCTTGCATCCCGCGGCATGCCTGCAGATAGCGGCCTCGGATTGAGCCCGCTTGCGGTCATCGTGCCCATCATTCTGGGCACCGTGGTTACGGTGGTTTCCGCATGGGCACCTGCCCGCCGCGCGGGTGCAGTCGAGCCGGTTGAGGCCATGCGCACCACAGAGTCCGCTGCGGCAAGCTCGCTGAAGGTACGCACGATCGTCGGCGGTTTGCTCATGGGCTCGGGCATAATCTTCGTCATCGCCGGCGTGCTTGTCGACGCCGCGACTGGCATCCGCGCCGGACTCGTCGGCCTGGGCGCGCTCAACTTGATCGTAGGCTTCAGCCTCGCAGGCCCCGCACTTTCACTACCCATCGTTCCTACCTTGGGCCGAGTCATCGGAGCGCCTTTCGGGGCCATCGGCAAGCTGGCGTCTACCAACTCCAAGCGCAACCCGCGCCGTACCGCAGCAACCGCCTTCGCGCTTACCCTTGGCGTTGCCCTCGTGACTGCCATCGGCATGCTGGGCGCCACTATGAAGTCCTCCGTTGCGGAGACGATGGAGAAGGACATCAGCGCCGATTACCTGCTCTCCGGGCCTTCCCAGGGCAGTTTCCCCACTCCGGTAGAGACAGGCGAGCGCGCCGCCAAGGCCGAGGGCGCTGGCGAAGTCATCACTGTCGGCACCGCGCCGGTGAAGGTCGAAGACCAAGCCTCGTTGAACTATGGCCCCGAACACACCATGTCGGAGACGGTTGATTCCAACCCACAAAACATCTTCATGCTGAACATGGTCGAAGGCGATAGCGACATCGCCGAGGGCGGTTTCATCGCCGATGCCACCACCGCAGGCGAGCAAGGCTGGAAGGTCGGCGAGAGCTACGAGCTTTCTGGCATGGTTCCGGGCAAGACTACAAAGGTCGAGCTGAAGGGCATTTATGAGGACTTCCAGATGCTGCCCAAGCTGGCGGTTTCCCAAAAGGACGTCGAGAAGCTGCTGCCTGGCGACGCCCTGACCGTAGCGATGGTTGGCGTCAACGCAGCGGAGGGCGTCGACTTGGAGCAACTGCGCACCAACCTGGAGGAATCCGTCAAGGACCTCGTGGTGGTGCAGGTGGCTTCCGGTGAAGAATACGCTGGCGAGGCCGCAAGCATGATTAACCAGATGCTGACCATTCTCTACGCGCTGTTGGCGCTTGCGGTCATCATCGCGGTGCTCGGCATCGTCAATACGCTGACCCTGGGCGTTATCGAACGCCGTCAGGAAATTGGCATGCTGCGCGCCGTTGGTACCCAGCGCCGTCAGATCCGCACGATGATCACCCTGGAGTCCGTCCAGATTGCAGTATTCGGCGCAGTGGTGGGCATGATTCTGGGCCTGGGCCTGGGCTGGACCTTTATCAAGGTACTGTCCGAAGAGGGGCTTGGTAGCGCCGTTATTCCGTGGGGCATGCTGGCCATCTTGCTGGTGGGCTCTGCCGTGGTTGGCGTGCTGGCCGCTCTATGGCCAGCACATGGTGCGTCCAAGACTCCGCCTTTGGATGCAATCGCGGACTAGAAGTTCTGATAGATAATCGGAGCCCACATCGCCCCGCGCCAGGCTAGGACGATGCCCAGCGCGAGGGTGAAGAAGAGGTACTGGATACACTTCCAGTACCTCTTTTCTTTAAGCATTTCTCCGAGCTCCTTGGCTAGGGTCGACCAGGTGGAGAGCCCGCCGGCGAAGCCGACGATGGCTAGGGGATAGAGGACATCGCTAAGCGCGCCGCCTACTTGCTCAACAAAGCCGTAGGCCAAACCGATCGCGAGTGCGCCACACATATTTGCGGCGAAGGTGCTAACCGGAGCGGGTAGTACCTTGGTGAAACCGTAGCGGGCCATGCCGCCGAGGAAGGCGCCGGAGAGGATGTAGAGAACAATCACTTGGCGCCTACCTTGTCACCCAGGAGATAGGCCATAACGCAACCAACCACCGTTGCGAGCACGTAGCAGCCAGCCTGCGCGGCAGTAACGGAGGAGGTTAGGAAAGCGAACGTGGCGAAGCTAGTAAAGCCGCCGAGTACGCCCGTGCCCCAGAAGGGCCCCGGCTTGAAATAACCCATCAGGGCGCTGCCCAAAACGTTGATTAAAAGCAGCGGAATCATTCCTCCGCCCAACAGGGATGACAAAAAATAGCGGGCCACGGCGCCTAACGCGGCGCCGGACCCGACTACTAGTGCTTGAGGCATGGCCTACATATTACTTCCACTCCATCTGCTGGGAACGGACGAACGCCTCAACTTCCTCAACTGGCTTGTTGAGCTTGGGATCAAACTTCAAATAGGCCTTGGTCTCGCGGGCGATGAGAACGAATGGACCCCAAATCACCCCGGCGATGCTGTTGAGAATATTTGTCACTGGTTCCATGCTGAAAAGCTACTACGTGACAGAAAAGGTGATTTGTAGATCTGGTTCACATTTTCCCCCTTGTGGGGGTTAAAAGTCCTGCGAAACTCCACGTGGCTTGGCAAGCTAAAGCCACGCCTAAAACGGACTTTTGTACCTCCCCATCCACCCCCCTAAAGGAGCAATCCATGGCACA
>NZ_KV793674.1:0-260 GCF_001808545.1 Corynebacterium sp. HMSC077D03 | reverse complement strand
TTCGGCAAAATATTTCGCGGCCTTGCGCAGAATATCGCGTTCTTCGCGCAGCTTCGCGTTCTCTTTTTCTAGTTGGCGGATTCGCTCGGAATCAGTCGTCTCCTTGGCGTTGTCGCGCATGGCCTTCGTGCGGGCACGTTTGCCGGTGCCGTATTGCTGAAGCCAGGAGAAAAGCGAGGAACGATTGACTCCAAGCTCTGCTGAAGCCGCGTGAAGTGAAAGGTCCTCATTGTTTTCATAGAGGGCCACAGCATCACGTT
>NZ_KV793673.1:0-7309 GCF_001808545.1 Corynebacterium sp. HMSC077D03 | reverse complement strand
GAGGTAGGAACTAAACCCAGGACGCTTCAAATCGATATCGTTCGCGTCCAAGTTCTTTTGGATGATGTTGGCATACTCATGCGTCGTAGGTATTTGCTGGGTGTTGATTGGAAGCGCACTTGGCTTTTCGCTTAAGCCTCTTATTTCTGTCTGTGCTGCGGTTGCGCTTGCATATACTTGGTATGCGATCGTTCCAGCCACTTCTCCGGGGGTTTTGAGGCATTTAGCTGGCGACTTCTTGGCGTGCTGTTCTCTGGATACAACGCTAGATGTGAAAGCAATCGGTATAGCAGTTGCGGGGATTGTGGGAGTGACGCTGCTCGTAGTTTCGGCTGCGGCTTTGCTTAGGCACCGAAGAAAGCTGTACATGGCAGCTTTGCTTTTAGGACTTCTGGCTATCGTAGGTTCTACGTTTTGGGCTCAGAAACTTACAGAATTTGGCCTTGTACAAAGGGACTCTGCGCAGATTGTCTGTGTTTCGGATGTCTGCGCTTGGCCGGAGGTCCCAAAAGAAAACATATTACTGAACATCCAAGCGCGGGAAGCCTTCTCTAAAATAGTGCCAGCTGAGTGGGGAGATTTCTCAAATCGACCGGTGGTGTGGGGAGATTTTTCAGAAGATCACTTAAGCCTAAGTAGCCAACCAACTCTGGAAGGAGTCGTTGGAGAGTTTGTGGATCAAGTTGGAACTGCGGAATTGATTCGTGCAAATGCGCAAATTTGTGGAATTCCGGCGAAAGATTTGGGAATTTCGGTTAGTGGCCTCCCTTGGGATCCTAACCGACAAGTTGACGTAAGCGATGTTGTTCAACGTATCGAGCAGTCGACCTGTAGAGTTAGCGGTTAGCCTGTGAAATCATTTGCGTTCTTGTACTTCCATGGTCACAGAATTTTTGTGGTCTTGCTGATGATGTTGTTTATTGGTTTAGCTCTATCCTTCTCTGAAGGCTGGCTGCTAAGAATTCCCTGGCTTAGCGGTACTGCAGGGGTGAATGTAGGTACCATATGTTCATTTGCTTATGCGGCGTTGCCAGTAACTTTGTTCCGTAATCAGCTTTCCAAGCTAGAAGCTCGTTCTCCAAGGAAGTGGTTAGTCGTAGACAGCACGCTTCTCGTTGTCTTGTGGAGCGTCCCTTGGGTATTTTCCCTGACCGGCGTAGGAAGCGTCAGGTTTGCTTATGTATCCACCGTCCTTATGGGAATAACATTTTTCGCAGGCAAATATTTGAACGTGGATACACTCGCATTGTTGCTTATAGCGCAACTCGTCTTGCAAACGGCTCTTTGGCTATCGGCATCCGAAACGAAATGGCGTTTTGTTCTTTTTGCTCTTGCTGTCCCGCCAGGCCATGTCCCACTTTTAATAAGTGGCCTTTCGCTCCTTGTGAGTATTCCTTCTTTGCACAAATTCAAACAGGCTGGAGCTTAGTCAGTGCCGGCAGGCTAGAGCTGCCCCTTTCCCTGTCTAGGGGCTAGGGGGAGCTCATGCTCAATCTAGTCAGACCTTTGAAGTGTCGCTGAAGATTCGCATGATGTGTTGGTTGGGGGGCGTTAGCTCTTAACCAGCTTGCGAATAGCCGTCATGGCTTCCTCGAGCTTTTCCTGGGCCACTTGACCATCCTCGGCGGCGGCACCGGCTACGCAGTGCTCAATATGGTCTTCGAGTAAGGCCAAAGAGACATTTTCTAGCGCGGAGGTTACTGCGGAGATCTGCGTGATGATGTCAATGCAGTATTTGTCTTCTTCGATCATGCGGTGGATGCCGCGCGTTTGCCCCTCGATGCGCTTCAAACGCGCCAAATACCTCGCTTTGTTTTTGCTATCCGCGTTATACCCGTGCGCGTGAGGCTCATGGCAGGCGCAGGTATGTTGCTGGTCAGACATGGTTTTCTGCGTTCATCTAGGGGTTCCTTTCGGGGCGATTTTGTAACGCGCGATTACTCCAGTATATTTTTAAGACGTTGCTCCAAGGCAATGGGCCCCCATCGTCTAGCGGCCTAGGACACCGCCCTTTCACGGCGGCGGCACGGGTTCGAATCCCGTTGGGGGTACGAAGCTTCTTGCTTCATGCCGACCTTTTAAAGGTCAAAATTCAATATGGCCCTGTGGCGCAGTTGGTTAGCGCGCCGCCCTGTCACGGCGGAGGTCGCGGGTTCAAGTCCCGTCAGGGTCGCCATATTGATAAGCCGGTTCCAGTGATGGAGCCGGCTTTTTCTTTTGCTTTCTTTCGTTTAAGTCCCCGCTCGAGATCTACTGGGGCCATCACTGTGTAGGGGTGAGTTGGGGTGGGGGAGTTGTTTCACCGGCGCGGGGCTTAGAGGCGCGGCGCGTGCTTCAAAAACGTCTTTATGGCGACGTAGAGGGCCGCTGAAGCCGTGAGGTGTGGCTCGGCTCGAAGAGGCGGCGTCGGCAAGCGCACGCGCCTTTACAGCGCCTTATATGGCTTGGCCTGAAATCTTTGCGTGTGCGCCTGCCTATATTTTGCGTTGCCTCATGCGGCCTTTTGAAAAACTGGTGCGCAAGAGTAGAGAAAACCGCAGTTAAACTGCAGATTTGTTTGATTTCAGCAACGTTGTGTAAAGTAACTATCCGTGCCCAATGAGGTACGAAAAATTGAAAAATGGCCCTGTGGCGCAGTTGGTTAGCGCGCCGCCCTGTCACGGCGGAGGTCGCGGGTTCAAGTCCCGTCAGGGTCGCCGAAGTCACTTGTGGCTTCTGGCCAGATAGCTCAGTCGGTAGAGCACACGCCTGAAAAGTGTGGGGTCGCCAGTTCGATCCTGGCTCTGGCCACAAATCAACCCCCTTCTGTAGAAGGGGGTTCTTTTGGTTTGCAGAAATGGTTTAATGGGCCACATGACTACTTCTGTTGCACACCAAACTGACGCCTCCCGTTTCGTAATTGCCGTCGATGGGGAAGAGGCCGGCTTCGCGGAGTACGTCGACACTGCAGAAACCCGCGATTTCCACCACACCGTGGTCCACGAGGGCTTCCAAGGCCAAGGCCTGTCCAAACCGCTCATCAAGGCCGCTCTGGAGGATGAATCCACCGCCGGCAAGCGCGTCATCGCCAGCTGTTCTGCCGTCGCGAGCTTCATCGAGAAGAACCCGGAATACCAGCACCTGCTCGAGAACTAAAACCTAAAAGTGGGCCCCACGTTCGTGTGGGGCCCACTTTGCCGCGCTTGGCGACGTCGCAAAGCAACAGCTAGATGTAATAGTCGGGGTCGACGAGCTTGATGCGCTCTTCCTTCTTACGCGGACGGTTCTTTGCTGGAATACCAATAGCAATGTGCTCTGCTGGCACATCCTTGGTGACAACTGCGTTTGCGCCAATAGCAGAGCCTTCACCGATGGTGATGGGGCCTAACACCTTGGCGCCAGCGCCAATCGTGACGTTGTCTTGGACAGTGGGGTGGCGCTTGGTTTGGGTGAGCACCTGGCCGCCCAACGTGACGCCGTGATAGATCATCACGCCCTCGCCGATTTCGGCGGTCTCGCCAATGACGATTCCCATGCCATGGTCGATGAAGAACCGACGTCCAATGGTGGCTCCAGGGTGGATTTCGATTCCGGTCCAGAAGCGATTGATTTGCGCAAGGATGCGCGCAGGGCCGCGCCAACCGCGCTTCCACATCCAATGACAGATGCGGTGCACCCAGATGGCATGCAGGCCAGAGTAGACTATGGCGTTCTCCACATCTCCTCGGGCCGCGGGATCATGGTCACGGGCATTCGCCAAATCCTCGCGAATCATCTTTAGGACGTTCATGTGGTACATACTACTGGCAAAGAAAAAGCACCCACCAACAAGATGGGTGCTTTTCATTCAAACGACAGGAAAATTATGCCTCGCGGATGTCCTCAAACAGGACGGTGGAGACATAACGCTCACCAAAGTCCGGCAGAACCGCAACGATGGTCTTGCCCTCAAACTCTGGGCGAGCAGCCAGCTTGAGTGCTGCGGAGATGTTTGCGCCGGCGGAAATGCCCACCAGTAGGCCTTCCTCGGTAGCTAGCTTGCGGGAGGTCTCAATTGCCTCTTCGTTGGTGGCGGTCATGACCTCGTCGAGCAGCTCGCGGTCTAGTACCTCTGGGACGAAGTTTGCGCCGATGCCCTGAATCTTGTGCGGGCCAGCGTGGCCTTCAGACAAAACAGGGGAGTCAGCCGGCTCGACGGCAACTAGGTGGAGGTCGGCATTCTTGGACTTCAGGTAGCGACCAACACCGGTGACGGTGCCGCCGGTGCCGACGCCGGCGACGAAAGCATCAACCTTGCCTTCGGCGTCGTTCCAGATCTCTGGGCCGGTGGTTGCCTCGTGGATCTTCGGGTTTGCCTCGTTGGCGAACTGGGAAGCCAGGATGGCGTTGTCGTTGTTGGCGATGATCTCATTCGCCTTGTCGACGGCGCCCTTCATGCCGGCTGCACCTGGGGTCAGGACGATCTCTGCGCCATAAGCACGCAGCAGCACCTTGCGCTCGTTGGACATGGTCTCCGGCATGGTGAGGATGACCTTGTAGCCAAGGGTGGCGCCAGCGAAGGCGAGCGCGATGCCGGTGTTGCCGGAGGTGGCCTCGACGATGGTGCCGCCCGGCTTGAGCTCGCCGGCTTCTACCGCGGCGTCGATAATAGCCTTGCCAATGCGGTCCTTAACGGAGTTAGCAGGGTTGAAGGATTCGACCTTCACCAGCACCTCTGCGCCGAGGCCCTCCGTCAGGCGGTTCAGGCGAACCAGTGGGGTATTGCCGATGGTTTCCAGAATGTTGTTGTAGACAGCCACTTTGAGGACTCCTTGGAAAATATCTTCGTGCGTACCCTAGCTACTGTACACCACGCTACTAGACAAAGCGGTACATAACTTCTGAACCGATCATTCGGGCACTGGCTGTGGGATTTGGATCGCGCTTTGGCAGTAAGGCGATTTATTCTTACCCCCATTGGCCGGTTATACTGCGGGGAACGTGTTCTTTTACCCCCGAATCGCATGGTGGGTATGGGTGCACCTACTGGTTACCCCCAACTAGGAGAGAGATTCTCATGGAGCCGCATCGCCTCAAAGATGACGACGAAGCCGTACGCGCCGCACTGTCTTCCCTGAAGACCGCAACCGGCATTCCCGTCACGATGTACGGAACCCTGCTTCCCGATAATCGTCTGCAGATCACCCAGTGGGTCGGCCTGCGCACGCCGGCTTTGCAAAACCTGATCAGTGACGCCGGAGTCGGAGTGGGCGGCCGTGTTGTCAGCACGCGCCGTGCAGTAGGTGTTTCGGACTACGCTCGTGCGACCACCATTTCGCATGAAAATGACCGCTACATCCAGGACGAAGGTCTGCACTCCATCGTGGCTGTTCCGGTCACGGTGCAGCGTGAGATCCGCGGTGTCCTTTACGTCGGCGTTCACTCTCCAGTGCGTTTGGGAGACAAGGTTATTGAGGAAGTAACCATGACCGCCCGTTGTCTGGAGCAGGATTTGGCGGTTAATTCCGCGATGCGCCGCGCCGATGGCGGTAAGGGCGGCGCTGCCCGCGGCCACGTCATGAATGGCGCGGAGTGGGAGCAGGTGCGCTCCACGCACTCCAAGCTGCGAATGTTGGCTAACCGCGTAGACGACGAGGATCTGCGCAAGGAACTTGAGGCTTTGTGCGATCAGATGGTTTCTCCGGTCCGCGTTAAGCAGTCTACGAAGCTTTCCGCCCGTGAGCTTGATGTCCTGTCTTGCGTGGCGCTTGGCCACACCAACGTCGAGGCGGCTGAGGAAATGGGCATCGGTGCAGAGACCGTGAAGTCCTATCTGCGCTCCGTGATGCGCAAACTCGGTGCGCATACCCGTTATGAAGCGGTCAATGCCGCTCGCCGTATCGGCGCATTGCCCTGATATACATGGTTCTTCTACCCGGATGCCCCTGAAACTTGCAGAAGTTTTTCAGGGGCATCCGGTAGTTTAGGAAGATGTGAAAGACCAATTTATTGTCTCTGGTGGTGCACGGCTCGAAGGCACGGTTGTGGTTGATGGCGCGAAAAACAGCGTCCTGAAGCTCATGGCCGCCTCGCTTTTGGCGGAAGGCACCACGACGTTGACCAACTGCCCGCAGATTCTCGACGTCCCGTTGATGCGCAAGGTTCTAGAAGGCCTAGGCTGCGAAGTAACTATCGACGGCGACGTCGTTACGATTACCGTCCCCGAAAAGCTCCACTCAAACGCGGACTTCGATGCTGTACGTCAGTTCCGCGCTTCTGTTTGCGTGCTGGGACCGCTGACCTCTCGCTGCGGTCATGCGAAGATTGCCCTCCCCGGTGGCGATGCCATCGGTTCGCGCCCGCTGGATATGCACCAATCGGGTCTGGAGAAGATGGGTGCACGTACCCATATTGAGCATGGCGCGGTCGTAGCTGTGGCCGATGAGCTCCACGGCGCCAACATTCGCTTGGACTTCCCATCCGTCGGTGCAACCGAAAACATTCTTACCGCCGCTGTCCTCGCAGACGGTGAGACCGTCTTGCGTAATGCAGCCCGAGAGCCAGAGATCGTTGATCTGTGCATGATGCTCAAGGAGATGGGCGCAGATATCGAGGGCGAAGGCACCTCCACCATCACGATCCGCGGCGTAGAAAAGCTGCATCCCACCGAACACAGGGTAATCGGTGACCGCATTGTTGCCGGCACCTGGGCCTATGCTGCAGCGATGACGCAGGGGGATATCACCGTCGGCGGTATCGCGCCGCGTCACCTGCACCTGCCGCTGGAGAAGCTGAAGTCCGCTGGCGCCGAAATCGAAGATTATGACAACGGCTTTCGCGTTCGCATGAACGGCCGACCAACTGCGGTGGATTACCAAACGCTTCCATTCCCGGGTTTCCCAACTGACTTGCAGCCGATGGCGATTGGCCTTTCCGCCGTTGCCGAAGGCACCACGGTCATCACGGAGAACGTCTTCGAATCCCGCTTCCGTTTCGTGGATGAGATGCTCCGTCTCGGCGCCGATGCGCAGGTGGATGGCCACCACGTTGTCATTCGTGGTCAGCAGAGACTTTCTTCCACCCACGTTTGGAGCTCCGATATTCGTGCCGGCGCTGGGTTGGTGCTCTCCGCATTGTGCGCAGATGAAGTAACCACCGTTCACGATGTCTTCCACATCGATCGTGGCTACCCGAACTTCGTTGAGAATCTCTCGCGTTTGGGCGCTGACATCAAGCGCACACAGGAGCCGGAGACGTACTAAGCGCTTTACGACGCCCTGTTTATCCCCAGTATGCACCTAAAAATGCGGTGTGTACTGGGGATTTGTGTTGTTTGTGGGGTGGGGGCTAA
>NZ_KV793672.1:0-81014 GCF_001808545.1 Corynebacterium sp. HMSC077D03 | reverse complement strand
AGTTGACAACCTATATAGGAACACCCCCCCGCAGACCCCGCGGACTACTGCCCCAGCTCCTTGCGGCGCTCGGCTGCCAGACGTAGGCGCTCGGCCCGGTCTTTGTCATCCTTCTTTTTCAATTCCTCATAAAGTTTTTCGTCGTCGTCGGAGAGCTTGACCGCCTCCCTGACACCCCACGAGGCGATACCTGCAATCGGGAAGACAAGCCAGAAATAGTCCCAGTCGAAGACGAAAAGCCCCAGGAAGAAGAGGATCATCGTCGCTGACCAAATGACGGCATCGATTCGGTGGACTAACCCTCCGCGGCGCTGCAGCCGGTCGAGCTCGGCCTGCGCTTCCGATTCCTTGAACGGGACGACCTCTGCAATTGGATTGTCAGGAAGGTCCTCAAAGAGGGAAGCGATCTCGCCGCGGGTACGCGCAACAGCCGCCTTTCCTGTGCGGTCTTCGAACTCGTTGATATCGATGAGACCGTTAGCGAAGTGGGTGCTGAGGAGGTCTAGCGCATTGTGGCGTTCCGCGTCTCCCACGCGAATGTCTTTGTTCATGCTTTTACACTTTAATATCCAGCGTTCGGATCCACACGGGTAGGAATTTCCTCGCCAGCCTCAAAGGCTGCGGCCACCTTTGCGGTGTGTGCTCCCAAGTGGCGGCGCACCGAGTTACGGGTATTAGCAATGTGCGGTGTAATGACCACACGTTGGTCCTTCCACAGCGGGTGATCATCCGGGAGCGGCTCCGGATCAGTGACGTCGAGCGCTGCGCCGGCAATCTCGCCAGAGTCCAGCGCTGCCAAAAGATCCTCGGTACTGATGAGTGGGCCACGGCCCACGTTGACCACCACCGCATGATTCGGCATTTGGGCAAACACGTCTTTGTTGACCATGTGGTGGGTCTGCGGGGTAAGCGGCGCGATGAGCACAAAGTAGTCGGCCTCAGACCAGACCTTGTCCACCTCGGAGATGGGATAGGTCTCATCCGCGCCTGGAACCGCGTTGCCGGACCGGTTTACGGCGATGATGCGCGGGCCAAAGCCAGAGAGCATCGTGATGAGCCGCTTGCCGATGCCGCCGGCGCCGATGATCGCCACAGTCTTGTCCTCGTGTAGGTAGGACTTGTGATCCTGCACCTCCTCGTAGTTGGAGAAGGTGTCGTTGACATAGCGATGGGCATGCAGCTGCGCAAGCAGCAGCGCGATGGTAGATTCCGCCACGGTGTTATCGAATACGCCAGCGGCGTTGGACCAGATTACGTCGGTCTCCTTCATGACGTCGAGCAGATGGTCTACGCCTGCAGACGGAATCTGCACGAACTTGATGTTCTCCGGCAGTGGCAACGGGAAGTCCGAGCCGTCGCCGTTGTAGATGAGGAAGTCGGCATCGGAAAGCTCCGCGAGCTCATGGCCAGATCCCCGCAAGGTCTCGACGGATTCTTCCCATTGTTCCGGCAACATGGCGTATTTCATGGTCTTCTCCTGGGGTTCTCTGGCTTCTAGACTCTAGATTCGGGAGGCGTAGTTCGACAGGTAGTCGGCGTGGACAACGCTGCGGCGCTGGTATTCCGGCAGCTCCTCCATCTGCTTGCCCAGGATGCCCCGCAGCTCCGCGGAATCAAAACGTACTTCGCCGCGGCCGATGACCTCACCTTCCGGGCCCATGATGTCGATGATTTCCCCGCGGGAGAATTCACCGATGACCTCCGTGATGCCAACCGCCAGGAGCGAATTGCCTCCCTTGGTGACCGCCTGCATGGCGCCAGCGTCCAGGCGCACCGCCCCACCGGTATCGGCGCAGTAGAGCGCCCAGAACTTCCAGGCAGACAGCTTGCGCTCCTCGCGGGTGTGGAAGACGGTGCCCACGGAGGCATCGGCAAGAGCAGGGCCAATGTTATCCGTCGACGTCAGCAGCACCGGGATTCCGCCGCGGGTGGCCAGGCGCGCGGCCGAGACCTTCGTGGCCATACCACCGGTGCCGACGTTGCCGGACTCACCGGCCTCGACCCCTTTCAGGTCTTTGCCCGTACGCACCTCATCGATGAAGCGGGCGTCCGGCTCCGCCGGGTTTTTGTCATAGAGGCCATCGACATCAGAGAACAGGAACAGCGCGTCCGCGCCCATCAGGTTGGCCACCAAGGCGGAGAGCCGGTCATTGTCCCCGAAGTGCATCTCCGAGGTCGCCACCGTGTCATTCTCATTGACTATGGGAATGGTGCGCAGCTGGCGCAGCCGGTCGATGGTGCGCTGCGCGTTGCGGGCGCGGTCCCGGTGCCCCGTATCCGAGGCGGTGAGCAGCACCTGGCCCACCGTGCGGTCATAGCGGGCGAAAGACCGGCCCCACTCGTACGCCAGATGCACCTGGCCCACAGACGCCGCGGCCTGCTTGGTGGCCAGATCAGTCGGCCGGCGATTAAGCCCCAGCGGGCCCATGCCAGCGGCCACCGCACCGGAGGAGACCAGGATGACATCGGAGATGCCCATGCGGGCGTGCACCGCGTCCACAATGTGGTCGATGCGCTCCTGGGAGACCAGGAAGTCCTCATCCGTCAGCGACGAAGAACCAATCTTGATGACTACGCGCTTGGCGTGCGCGATGCGCTGGCGCAGCGGCGAATCAAAGCCGGACGCCGTGGGATTTTCATGCAACGGGTCCGGAAAGGGGGTGTCAACCGTGGGCCCGGAATAAGGTTTTTGGGTTAGCGGAAAATCTTGTTGCGAAGACATGGCCGCCCATTGTACTAGCCCTGCCAGCGGTCCCGGTTCGCCTGCTCGCGGGTGACCTTCTCGTCATCGCCAAAGTCATACTCGTCGATGAGGCCACGGCGAGCCTGCGAAGCGCGCTTACGCTCAGCGGCGGAAACACGCTCGGTGCCGCCGAGGCGACCGTCGAAGCCGCGGCCGGCATCCGTGGCACGGCCGCCAGTCATCGGCTCCCACTCGAAGGTGATGCCGCCGATGGTCACCGGACAGCCCTCAACAGCGCCCTGCTTGAACAGCTCATCTTCCACACCGGCCTTGGCCAAGCGGTCAGCGAGGTAGCCGATGGCTTCATCATTTTCGAAGTCGGTTTGCACAATCCAGCGCTCGATCTTGTCGCCCTCCACCACGAAGGCACCGGCAAGCTCGGGATCAGGGCGCACGGTGAAGTCAGCGTGGGAGCCGGACTTACGCTCGCCACGTGGGCGGATGATGGTGTGGTTCTTATCCGCCTTGACCTTCGGCTGTGTGCGACGGTGCTCCTTGACCATCTCAAGCAGCTTGTACTTGAGCGGATCGAGGCCCTTGCGTGCCACCGCAGAAATAATGAAGACGGGCCAACCGTACTTCTCCTCCAGCTCGGGTTTGACGAACTCGGCCAGTTCTTCCGCCTCCCGAATATCCGCCTTGTTCAAGATAATGATGCGTGGGCGCTGCCGCAGATCGCCCAAGCCAGTGTCCTGGTCCAGCAGTTCTTGGTACTTTGCGAGCTCCTCCTCGAGCGCCTCAATATCGGAAAGCGGGTCGCGGCCCGGCTCCAAGGAGGCAACGTCAACGACGTGAGCGAGCACCGCAGTGCGTTCGATGTGGCGCAGGAAGTCCAATCCGAGGCCCTTGCCGTCAGCAGCGCCCGGGATAAGGCCCGGAACATCGGCCATGGTGAAAGATTCAAAGCCCATGTCCACCACGCCGAGATTCGGCTGCAGGGTGGTAAACGGATAATCACCAATCTTTGGCTTGGCCGCAGAAAGCACGGAAATTAGGGAAGACTTGCCGGCCGATGGGAAACCGACGAGGCCGACATCCGCCATGGATTTAAGCTCCAACACCAGATCACGGGCCTCGCCCGGCTCGCCTTGAAGCGCAAAGCCTGGTGCCTTGCGGGCAGCAGAAGCTAGCGCAGCATTACCAAGGCCGCCAAAGCCGCCTTCAGCGGCTACAAAACGGGTGCCAGGAATCGTGAGATCCGCCAGCATCTCGCCGTCTTCGGAGTAGACCACGGTGCCGGCCGGGACCTCGAGGATGAGATCCTCGCCGCGGGCGCCATTGCGCCAGTCACCAGCACCGTTGTTACCTCGGCCGGACTTCAGGTGCGGACGGTAGTGGAAGTCCATCAAGGTATGCACCTGGGTGGAAACCTCCAGCAGGATGTCTCCTCCGTGGCCGCCATTGCCGCCGTCTGGACCGCCCAGCGGCTTAAACTTTTCACGGTGCACCGAAGAGCATCCGTGGCCTCCGTCGCCGGCCTGCAGGTGAAGTACGACGCGGTCAATAAAACGTGCCATGAAGTTGGTTTCCTCGCACTAACGCTAAGTAGCTGTTTTTCTTAATCTGAGCTGCTCATACTACCATCGGCGGCCGCCCGCTTCCTAGCCTGACGTTCCTCACGGGCTTGCTTACGTCGGCGGCGACGCCATTCCAGATAGATGATGATAAGCAAAGAGATGGCGATGATGCTAAGCGCGGCAATCATCCACCACGACAACTTCGGGCGCCAACCTGTCTCCTCATCATTTGCCTCCATGTACACGCGTTCTGCATGCACGAGCAGGCGATCCGTGTTGATGCCGTACGGGGTGCAGGTGATCAGCGTGATCTGATCCTTGTCAGGCTCATAAGTCACCGCATCGTACTTATCAGGTTTGACCACCTCGCGGCCCACGACCTTGTAATGCAGCAACTCGCCCATCACCTCGATGGTGACGATTTCGCCGTCCTTGAGTCGCGGCAAGTTATCAAACATCGACGCGTCCACCATGCCGGTGTGTGCAGAAATAACGGCATTGGTTCCCTTACCTCCCACCGGCAGTGAGGAACCAAACATGTGTCCCGCGCCGTCGTAAAGCACAGCAGGGGCAGTCGTATGCCGCACGGGAAGATCGACGTTAATTGCGGGAATGCGAAGTCGCGCAATCGCGCCCCCGGCCTCTGGGGCATTGAGCGTTTTCATGTAACGCTCAAAGCCCGGTGAAGAAGGATTCGGTGGGAAAGCATGATGACCTTGCTCCGCCAACCAATCGTTGTACTCATGTGCCTGCTGCACGTAGGCCTCTCGCTGGGCCGGCGGGTCGATGCGTTCGATAGCACGCCGATAATCCTCCGCCTGGCGCTGCAGCTGCCAATCGTTGTACTGCGTCGCCACGATTGGGTACAGCAGCACGAGGATGCCCAGGATAACCAGCCACAGCGAGCTTTTCTTCTTGCGTGACTGGTTCTTCTTCGACTTAGTCTTCGCCATCGGTTTCTTCGCCGTCGGTTTCTTCGTCGTTGCGATTACGCAGGTACAAAGCCATACCGATTGCCAGCAGAATGAGGCCGATGAGCAGCGCCCACACCAGGGTCTGGCGGCCGGTATCCGGCAGCAGGAAGCCGAGGCCTTCCTTCAGACGCAGAGCACCATAGCTATCGTCATCGGAGACGAGGATGTTATTGCCCAGCGCCGTCACAGTAACCTTGCCGCGGTAGTAGAAGTTATCCTCCGTCGACTCCGTGATCTTCACGTCGAAGCTGCAGGTGGTGGATGCCCCTTCAGCGAGATCGCCTGGGGCACAAACCTCAGTGGGAATCGCACCACCTTCCGGCACCACGTACTCGGATCCATCAGCGGCTACCACAGTGCGGCCAGCCAACTCCGGCTCGGTGAGCTTGAGGTCAGTCAGCGGCAAGGCGCCGTTGTTTTCTACCGTGTAGTTGAAACGCATGGTGGTCGCGTCGTCGGGAAGCACCGCGGTATCGGCCACCGTTCCGCTGACCGCACTGATAGGTGCGCCATCAATCTTCTTGGTGATGTTGACCCCAGGGAAGGTATTGATACCGGTCAGTTCCCACTTGCTGCCCGAAGTGGACATATCGCTGACCTTCGCTACCGGCAGGACATCGAAGGACCACTGGCCAGAAGTCACCGTGTGGGTAGTCGGATCGATGGAGTTATTCGCCTTCACATTACCCAGGCGCGGTCCGGTCTCACCCACGGAGACAACCGGAGACGCAGAATCTTGATTCATGACCTCGCCGATGGTGCAGTTCTGATCAACTTCGATGTCACTCAACGTATGCGACTGGCCAGACTTCAAAGTGAATGTCTCACCACAGCTCGAGGAGAACTCGAAGGTCCGCCCCTCTCCTGCCGCGCCAACAGATTGCTTAGTGAAGGTGACCTCAACGCTATCGCGCGGATGCATCGCCTCACCGGCGATGGTCAACACCGGAGCACCCGTCTCAGAGCGCAGCGCGCTATCCAGCCTAAAATCGTAGGTGTATTTCTTCAAGTCACTGGTGACTTTGTCGAGTGGAATATCTGCAGGCTTTACATCCGGGTTATCGGCTGCGGCGCCCTCCTTCGTCCACGTCGCGAAAGTCATGTACGGAGAACGCGTGCCCGCGGTCACTTCTAACTGCACGCGCTCGCGCAGGGCCGAGGAACCACTTGCATCCAAGGTGCAGTCATAGCCCACCGGCAGGTTTACAACCTTGCCACCCGAAGGTGCACTGGCGTCAGCCACCGTCGCACTCGAGTTAGCTCTATTGACGTCGAAGCTCAACGTTTGGCTATCAAAGCCCGGAGCAGTACAGCTGACCTTATAGTCATAGCTATTGTTGCTCAGACCACCGAGGTAGCCATCCTGCAGCGCCGCGAAGGACACGGGGACGGTGCGGCGCGTGTAGGTGTTGGTGAAGTCATAGGAAACCGCCGGTTGGCCCTCTTCACCGACGCGCTTGTCGACCTCACGTGGGTCCTGCTTCCACTCCAAAGCTTCTGGTGTGGCAGAAGGAGCGAGCTCCGTGAAGGTACACCACGCACCGGAAGGAACCTCAACCTCGTCCGAGGTGAAGGTCAACGTGCCATCCGGGAAGGCATTGGTATCGCCCGCATTCAAACTGGTAGGCAGCCCCACGTTAGAGATGGAATAACCCACGCCCTGGCACTGGTAGTCGAAGCGGAACTCTGGGTTGGCCTCGCGCAGCACCTGAAGGTCGTCCGCATTGGCGACGATCTTCTTACTCATCTTGATGGGCGACTTCACGAATTCATAGAAGTTGACCAGTTCGACCTTGTTGCCCAGGCCTCCATCGGAGATGTCGTCCTCAATCATGAACTTCTGCGAGGTGGTCTCACCATCTGCGAGATCGGTATCCGTGTAGGTCATGCCCTCGTCGCGCTGCAGACGCCACTCCACCTTGCTTGGACGCATGTGCGTTTCCAGTTCCGTGCCATCCGGCGCGGTCTGAGTCAAGTTGAGCTGACCGAACTTGTCACCGGTCAGTTCGCATTCCGCGCCGACCGGGATATCAGCAAAACTGGTAGAGCCAGGTCCCTGAATGGTGCTGTTGACCGGGAAAGTTCCCAGCTTGCCCGAACCATCGATAGGCCCTTCTGGGTCACGGCAGACCAATGCAAAGTTGTGGGTATAGAACTGGTCTTTCCAGTTTGCGCCATAGGCTGCCTGGACGTCGACTGGCGTGTTAGCAACCTTGTCCAGGTTCACCTCTGCCAGCTGACGGGTATAGGTATTGACCAACTTCACGTCTTGGTTGCCTCTGACGTCGAAGTTCAGGGAGCGATCGCCTGAAGCGTCCCCGACTTTTACTTCCTGGGTGAAAGTGATGCCCTCGGCAGCAGTGGTCTCACCTTCTGCCGCAACGCACTCGGAACCGTCCGGAATGTTATCAAAGCTCAAGGACTGGCTAGCCGCATCATCAGATTGCGGGGAGCTGACCTTACCGGAGACAGTGATGACGCTGCCGCCACCGGGTGGCGTGCACTTCATCGTGAAATCGAATTGACGGTTGTACTTGACGTCCTTGCGGGCCTGGGAGAAGTAAGCCTCATTGGCAAAGTCGACCTGCTTGGTCACAGCCACGGTGACATCTTGGTAGTCGTAGGTGTGGGTTACCTGTGCAATGGTGGAATCGCCGACGATGAACTCACCAGAAACGATGCGAGCTTCGTCGTTGAAGGTCTGAGACTCGCCATCGACTGAAATGTTGGAATCACGGTCGATGGCGTAGCCATTGCGTTTGCCGTCTTCACGGTTGCTGTCGGATTCGACCAATTGGCACGTGCTTCCCGACGTCACGACGGTGGCTGGCACGGTCTCCTTCGGGTTATCGGGCCCCAGGGTGATAGTGGCGTACTGGCCTAGGTCCAAGGGGCTGCCGTCGTCGGCGGTACAGGTCAATTCGTAGTCGACGTCGCGGAAGAACTCGTCGACGCCTGCCTCAGACTGGGTAATGGTGATGCCCTTACCGGCGGGTTCGAAGGTATTGGTCAGGCTAACGGATTCAGAGTCAGAATCGACTGTAAAAGTCTGCTCCTTGGCGTCGGTTGACCACAGAACGCCGTTGCCAGTCGAAGGAGTGGTTTCAGAGAACGTACATTCATTGCCATAGGGCACGCCCATCGCACCGTCGCGGTCATTAACCAGCCCCGCAATCGTGGGATCGGAGACCTCGGCGACGAGACGTTCGGTCTGCCCATCGGCTAAACGGACAGTACCAGTGAGGTCGACAGGAACATAGCTATCGCTCGTCGTCTCTACCGTGCGGGTACCACAGCGGAAGGAAAGCTCGTAGTCAGCAGGCAGGTTAGCGCCGTTGACGGAATTGTTAACGAGCTTGGTCAAATCGACCGTGCCCGTTTTATTGAAGTAGTGGTTCGACACAGAAACGCGGTTCTGGTTGGTATCCCTGGATTTGTTCACGGTCAAAACCGGGGTGGTCTTTGCTTCCTCATTGTTGAGGGTGGTCACCACGTCAGAAGAATTGGACGCGGAGACCGTGGTGCGGTCAAGCGTGACGTTCTGCTGCGAGGGGCTACCGGATTCGTAGACGTAGCAGTCTGCACCGACGCGCACGCCCTCGATCTTGACCGGATTGGCGGTGTCAGTGGTGATGTTCATGTCGCCTTCGAGGTTGTAGGCGGCATCGTTTGGGTCGGTGCAGCGATAGTGCACCGGGAAGGTGGTACCCGCGTCCAACAAGCTGCTGCCTGGTCCACGCAACTGCTTGATCACACGGACGTCGCGGGTCTTGTAAGAGTAGTGCGCCTCGATACGAATATCGGACACAGTCGGGGTTCCACCTTGCGGATAATCCTTCAGGCGGATGGTGTAGGTGCCATCGGAGTTGGCTTGAATTTGCTGGCCATCAACCCAGACATCGCGGCCGTCGAAGCTAATGCGCTCGGCCTCGGAATCGGAAAGGCCAGACAGTGGCTTGAGCACGCAATCGCGCTCGACTGGGACATTGTTAAAGCTCGTATCGCCGGCGATTTCATCCCCAGTGCCCGTGGCCTGGATCGTGGATTGCTGACTGTAATTGGTGGTCAAACAACGTAGCGAGAAAGAATAATCGCGCGGGCTGCCGAGCTCGTTGACGGGTTCGCCGGTGATGGTCTTTGAGATGTTGACGGTGCCGGGACGGTAGTCATAGTTGTTGTTTGCCTCGATGTCATTCGAGTGATCGGCGGCGTTGACACCGGATTTCAGGGTGACAGTACCAACGGGCACGGCGTCGGTGTTCTGGGAGGTGCCGTTGCCCTTCCAGGTCAGGGTCAGTTCCTTACCTGGACGGGCAGGCGGAGCACCATCAGCAAACTTCTCCGTCAAGGTACAAGTCGCGCCGGCTGGCAGACCTTCAACGGTGTAATCATCACCAGCGGCGAGATCACGAGAATCCTCCAGCTTCATCGTGGGGTAAGCATCGGAGTAGCCGGCCGGGGCGGCGCAGCGGTAGCCCAAGTTGAACTTGCGCGACTGCACCTCGTCGAAGCCGGCCGCGGTACCGGTGACCGTCTTTCGTAGGGTCAGCGAGGAGAATTGGTACTTTGGCTTCCACGTGACGGTACAGGACATGGGAACCGAGTACTTGTTTTGGTAGACCACCTCGGAGGTACCTGCCGCGGCATTGTTGTTGAGCTGGAATCCCGAGGGCACGGAGCCTTCTTTGATGGTGTAATCCGTGGTACCGAGGGTGCAACGCCACGTCGGCGTATAGCGGGCCAGCGCCTTGCTCTTTTCCGTGCCGGTGGCAGCAGACTTGAACACCATGGAATCGGCAGCGACGTTGCCGTTCACATCGGGGGACATGCGGCGCAGCGCCTGGGTGTAGGTGTTCGCGCCTTGCCACGGAACCTTGGTGTCGGTGCTGCCATAGCGGGTGGCCATGGAGAAATCGAACTTGGTCTCTTGACCCGTGATGGTCTTTTCCATCGTGGTATCCGGCTGGACGACGTCGCCGGTCATGCGGCCCATGTTGAGGGCTAGTGCAACGCCTTGGAAGTTGTTGCGAGTAAAGAAGCCGACGTCGAGGCTCGTCAGGCCATCGCCGCCCACGATGTAAGAGCCGGCCTTGCCGGTGTTGATGGAGAATTCCTTGCACACGAAGTCTTTCGGCGTGTTATCGCCGCGATTGTAGTAATCCTCGATGCCGGGGCCGAAGACGTTGCTGGAATTGTTATTGGGATCGCACGCGGAGCGATAACCGCTCGGAGTGAAACGCTTGTACGGAAAAATGGTCTGCCCCGTCTCGGGGGCATCGATGGTCAAGTTTTCCGTAAATAATGACCAACCACGAGTGTCCTGTGCATCGACGATTGAGGTGCGGTAATTGCTCACGTATTGGCCGGTGAACTTATCCTTGACCTTGATGTTGCGAAAGCGCAGGGTGGCCTGCTGCGATGCGGCCGTAATTCCGGTGCCTATACCCCACACCACGCTCGGCTGGATGGCCTCCTGACCAGAACGCGGGACAAAGTAGTCGGTGTCGTTTACATTGCGGCCAAAGACGCCGTCACCCACCGGACCGGAATACGTCTGCAGCTTGGAAGGATCAGTGTTTAGGTCGTAGCCGCGTTCGTCTTTTGTCTCGTACATGACGTCGAAAGTCAGCTCGTAGCGGCCGAGATCCTTCTTCACGGGCTTCGGGTAGGTGGTGACCGAGTTATTGAGATCCGACATGTCGATCCAGCACAGCTGGTCCGCATAGTTGGCGGCCTCACCGGTGCCACTGCGGAAACCGCACTGCTTGTACGTCGCCTCGTTCGTGGCCCAGCCCTTGCTGGTCTGTGCCTCGGCTTCGGGCGTCACCAAGTTATTCAGCGGCGAAGAGGGCGCGACGACTAGCATTAGCGTCACGAACGCCACCAATAATGCGGCGAAAAGGCGCCGAGTCTTGGTGTTAACCGTCATAAATGCTCCTGCGGAAAAGATTGTGTGTGAGGAATGAAATAGGTTGGCCGGGCGTACCCTCATACGCGACCATCTCCTTCATCGTCATCGTCATCCTCGTCGCGCCTGCGAACGAGAATAAAGCCCAGCACCAATGCGGTAATCGCAGCGAGCACGATGCCGATCACGCTGGCGCCGGTGCTTGCGAGGTTGTCGGCAATCTTGCCGGCAATACGCTTTGCTTGCTCGCCGACGCCGTTACCCTTGCTGTCATTGCCAGCATCGTCGACTACCCCACTGCTCGGAGAATCGGGATGCCCATGAGTCTCGGAACCCGGCTGGGTTTTTCCATCGCGATCGTCATCGTTGTCATCGATCGGATGATTTTTGCCTACAACGACGACTTTCGCTGGAGTGGACTGGATAGTGGCAGGCTGATCGCCACGGCACTGTTCAGCTGCAGCAAGAACAACGCGCTCAGTTACTTGACGGCCGTTAGCATCGGAATACGCCAAGGTCGAAACACTAGGACTTAGGTTTGGTAGGCAGTAGCCGTCGGGGCTAAAGCGCGCAATGTTGGTGATGACATCGCCAACAGCTTCAGAAGAGCGCACTTCTGCTTCCAAGTGAATTTCCACACGGGTCTCCGGATTGCCAAGCCGTGCCTTCGCCAGAATGTCTAGTCCAGACTGTTCCATCACGATTTCAACGGAGTTACCGTCAAGGATAGTGCGAAAATCGCGCCCGTCCTCCAAAGTTTGCGAGCCATTGAGGTTGCTCACGGTAATGGACTTTAGCCGCCGAAACGCAAGACGCGGATCCAGCTCATCGAGCACGACAAACTGGTGGAGTTTTCCTTGGGCGTCGCAAGGCGGCAGCGACGTCCTGATGCGATAGTCCAGCACAGCTCCAACCTCGACTGATCGGGCGTCCACAGATTTATCGGCAATTACCGGCTGCGCTTTGGCACTGATTTCAGCCTGCACGTCATTCTTTACGGGGACGAGGAAAGGGCCTGCCACATCCTCGTAGGAATTGTCGGTGCGTTGGGGCCGCTCAGTTACTTGGTACACGCCTTCTGACAGGCCTGTAAACTTTGCAGTACCGGTCTCATCAGTAGTTGCAACAATCTCAGGCCCGAGCTCCATGCCAGGCTTCGAAGTCAACAAGGCAGGATTATCCTGAACCATCTGCCCGAGTTCTTCTGGGCTTGCCAAGGGCAGCCCAAGAAGCTGACGGACGACGAATACAGCACCAACGTTGGAGTTGATTCCTTTGGGGTCAGCACTCTTGTGAACTGACAAACTACCAGTGCTTGCCGAATGCGCTGGCGCCGGCGAGACAGCGACGATCAAGGCACACGCAAAGAACAGGCCAACGGCCAAGCGCATCCATGCCTCACATCGCCCTCTGGTAGTCACGTTAGGATTCCTCTAATTCTTCTTCTTTTTTCTTTCGCTTACGCCCTGCCAGGAACCACCACAGCAGGTAAAGCAGAACGAACAACACGATGATGATCGCTGCAATCATCCACGGCTGCCATAGCGAGTGATAGCTCTGGTCAAGCTCAGCGGGTAGCTCGGTGCGCTCACCGCGAACCAGAAGGCGGTGACTGTTGATGCCGTACGGAGTACACGTCACCAAGGTCAATAAATCGCGGCCTTCTTCGGCACGTAAGGCCTCCACTTGATCGGGAAGAACCGTCTCAATCTGGTCCACCTTGTAGGCCATAGTCTTGCCCATGACCTCAACCGTAAAGACATCCCCCACCTTGATATGAGTGAGGTTGTCAAACATGGTCAGCGTGGCGAGACCTGTATGGCCCGTGAGGACCGCATGGTTTCCCTCGCCGCCGACCGGAAGAGCGGTGCCGTACAGATGCCCCACTCCATGCGCGAGAACATCAGTCGACGTTCCGTGATAGACAGGCAAGTCGATGCCCACTGATGGAACGTGAACACGCGCCATCGGGCCGACTTGGCGCAGCACTTGCAGATAGTGCTGATAGTCAGGCGACTTGGTATCTACACCGTTTACCCAAGGATCCGGCGCACCGACTTCCGGCAGATGCGCGTTGTAGTCTTGCGCCTCAGCGAAAGCCTGTTCGCGCTTTTCCGGCGTGAGGTCAAAGACGCTGCGGCTGTATTCCTCCGCAATCCGGTGCTGTTCCCAGTTCTTGTACTGGGTGAGCACCACCGGAAGGAGGAAGACCAAAATAGCCAGGATGAGGTAAATGACCCCTCGCGGATTACGCCTGCGCTTTCCCTTCACATGGCCTCCTTAGGCCTGGGCGCGGTTGTCCTTGTAAGAGGTGTACAGACCGCGAGCCAGCAGGAGCAGACCGACCAGGAAGACCAGGACGATACCCTAAGCACCGGTAGCCGGCAGCTTGTTGATGATGGTGTTCTTCTGGTTCTCGACGGTCGCCGTCAAGGTCAGGTCACCTTCGTTGATTTCGACGTGCTGCAGCTCTGGGTTACGAACGTAGCCGTCTGGCGCCTTGGTCTCGAGAACGCAGTAGTTGTTCTGAGAATCACCTGTTACTGCAGCATAGGACTTGATCGGAACGCCGAAGCCCGTTGCAGTCGACTTAGCGTTATCGCCACCGCTGGTGGTCAAGGTCTTCTGCGGGTTGCCACTAGCAGTGCTTGCGACGCTCAGCGGGTCACCAACAGCGGTGTATCCGCCGCCGTCCTTAGCAACGCATTGGTACAGCTCGAATACCGCGCCGGCCAGTGGCCTGTCGCCACCGTTGGAAGTCTTGTTAATGGTTAACGTGCCGAAGGTAGTGCTGGTTGGGCCGTCGCCATCGGTGGTGACGGTAGCGCCGTTCGGGTAGTTGATGGTTGCGGTGTTGGTGATAACACCGCCGGCTGGGATCTCCTTGACGGTCGCAGCGAAGTCAACGGTGACCTTCAAAGCAGGATCGGTAACACGCTGTTTCTCCAGCTTCTCCATACCTGCTTCAGTGAAAGTTACGGTCAGGGTGTTGTTGGCGGTGTCGATGTTGTAGTCGGTGCCAGCTTGCAGATCGACGCCTTTGGCTGCGACTTTAATCCCATCGGTCTTGAGGGTCAGTTCCTGCACGAGCTTGTCCTCGATCTTGAAGGTCGTCAGGTCGCTGGCTGGAACCGGAGCGTTGATGGTGTACTTGAGGTCGGTACCAATGGTGGCAGCGGAGTCATCAACTTGCTTGGAAGGGACCAGCTTCTGGTTCTTCGGGTAGACGTCGCGAGTGTAGGTCCATTTGCCGTCCTCATTGGAGTATGGCAGAGCAATCAGGAAAGGCTGGGCCGTGGTGTAACCAGTGCGGCTCTGCTCGGTTACGCGGTAGAGGCCCTGGCCGTTTGCTGCGGTAAACGTTGCAAGACCTCCACTAGTCGTGAGGGTCTCTCCAACCTTATCAGCGGGCAAAGCTTTGATTTGATCGACAGTGTAGTTGCCGTACTCTGCAGCCTTTGCCCAGCCAGCCTGGGTGGTGAGGTCTACTCCCTGAACCTTCTCCACCACGAATTGAGCGCCGTCGAGAGGCTTCAGTGCGTCAGGATTCTTAGGGGCACCAGTGTTACCCGGCTCTGGTTCGCCCTCGTACTTGTGGATGTTCAGGGTGACCGTAGCGTTGGGGTCTACGAGGTCAGCGGCAGCGGCAGGAGCGGAAGGCGTGGTTTCAACGCCAGCTTCCTGAGCGAGAGCGGGCGCAGCGAAACCAGCACTTGCAACGGATACGGTGCCTGCAGCAATTGCTGCTGCCAAGCGCATAGAGAACTTAGACATAGGGAATCCTATTCCCCCATCAAACTGGGGCATCGAGGGCGTTAAAATTGGCGCCCGCTGAATATTTAGCAGTTCAATCCTAGTAAATCGTTCGCAACCCCACAAACTATGAAACCATCTTTACCCACACTATTCGGTCACAAAACCGCACAATCGCCACCCATAACGCAGCAAAAATCAGCTCTTTTACCCCCGTTTTTGTCATTTTTCCACCCACACGGTGAACATAAGAGAAAAATTAATACATTGAATCTTTTCTTATTTGATTAATATTTTTCTGTAAAGCCGGACAATTTTCCTGAAAAAGAAGGCGTAAATACAAAAACGAAAAAGGTCTGACTCCAAAAATCGGAATCAGACCTTTTTACGTTATTAACTAGGCAGAAGCCTCAACTGCAGCCTGCTCAGCCGGAACGATGTTCACGATGCGGCGGTTGCGCTTGATAGCGAACTCAACAGCGCCTGCCTCGAGTGCGAACAGGGTATCGTCGCCGCCGCGACCAACGTTCTCACCTGGGTGGAACTTGGTGCCGCGCTGACGCACGATGATCTCGCCGGCCTTAACCTGCTGACCACCGAAGCGCTTGACGCCGAGACGCTTGGACTCAGAGTCGCGACCGTTGCTGGAGCTGGAAGCACCCTTCTTGTGTGCCATGTGGTTTTCCCTCCTTCAGGGATTTCTCGAGCCGGTTAAGGCTTACTTGATACCGGTTACCTTCAGAACGGTCAGCGGCTGACGGTGGCCCTGACGCTTCTTGTAGCCAGTCTTGTTCTTGTACTTCAAGATGTCGATCTTCGGGCCCTTGCCCTGCTCGACGATCTCAGCAGAGACGGAGACCTTCTCCAGGTCAGCAGCCTTAGCCTTAACGGTTGCGCCATCGACGAGCAGAACCGGGGTGAGAGCTACGGACGTACCCGGCTCACCCTCGATCTTCTCGACCTTGACGAGGTCACCTTCAGCAACCTTGTACTGCTTTCCGCCGGTCTTGACGATCGCGTACATAGAGGGTTACCCCTTATCTAAACTCGGCTCAGAAGCGGCAGGGTGAGCCACTTCTGAATGGACAATTACTTATTGCGTTTATCCCTGGCGCTATGTGTGGCGCCCGCGCAAAACAACGACTCGGCCGATGCAGCGCATTCATGGTCTAAACAGCGACTGTCAAAGACTACCCCGTCACGGGCAGAAAATACAAACTGCGTATTTTCTCTCCCGCGTGGCGAAGGCCTACTTTGCGCTGCGCCGTGCTACGCGACGCCGTCCGCGCCCACTGCCGCCCTTGCCAGAAGCACGCCCCTTTTCCCGCTCAGCCTGGCGATTTTCGCTCTGCTTAGCCGGATTTTCCTGAGTGTTTTCTGCTGCTGGCTGCGCGGACTTACGAGCCACCGCCTTGCGGACTGCCCGCTTGCGGCCACGGCGAATGACCTTGGTTTCTGTAGCTGCAGGCTCTCCTGCTTCCTCTGCCTCGGGCTTTACCACGGGGGCATCCTTTGGTTTGGCAGCACTCTGGCGAACAACGCGACGACGGCCACGCACTCGCTTTAGCTCAGCCTTCGGCTTGCGCTCCACCGTTTCCTCGGCGGGCGCTTCCTTTTCAGCCGGTGCCAGGAAGTCCTGCGGCTGCGGGCGGTGGTCGGAACGCGAGTTGCCACGGGTGCGGCGCTTACGACGCGGCGAAGCTTCGAACTCTGCAACGGCTTCCTCGTAGGTCTGCTGCTTATCGCTTTCCTGCTGCTTCGGAGCATTCGAACGCACGCTACGACGACGGCCGCGTCCGCTCTTGCGTTTATCATGGCGTGGCTGCTCTTCTTCGTCGGCAACGTACGAGCTGAACTCTGCGACGTCGTCAAGCTCTGCGGCGTTTTCTGCAGCAGCGTAACCGATACTTGCGATGTCTTCTGCAGAAGTACCAGCTTCCTGAGGCTTCCTTCCCTCCCGCTGGACGCGGCGATTGCGACGGTTGCGGCGCTTCTTATTGCCCTTCTGCTCGTCCTGCTCCTCCTCGCCCACGACGATGCCAGCTACGAGTTCCTCGATGGAGGTCTTCTTTTCCCCCTGTTGCTCTTGGTCCTGCTCATCCTCGTGGCGGTGCATGGCAACGGCAGCCGGATGCTGCTGCGGATCATGTTCGGGGTGACGGCGTTCGCGACGCTGGCGGCGTCCCTTGTGCTCGTGACTGCCGTGAGTATCCTGCTCTTCTTCCACTGGGTACTCGTGGATGATGATGCCGCGGCCATGGCAGGTCTCGCACTCGGTGGAGAAAGTCTCCACCAAGCCGGTGCCCAGGCGCTTACGGGTCATCTGCACCAGCCCCAGCGAAGTGACCTCAGAGACCTGGTGGCGCGTGCGGTCACGACCCAAGGCCTCCTTGAGGCGGCGCAGAACCAGCTCCTGGTTCTCCGGCAGAACCATGTCGATGAAGTCCACGACAATCATGCCGCCCAAATCACGCAGACGCATCTGGCGCACGATTTCCTCGGCAGCCTCAAGATTGTTACGGGTGACCGTCTCCTCCAGGTTGCCGCCGGAACCGGTGAACTTGCCGGTGTTGACGTCAATCACGGTCATGGCCTCAGTGCGGTCGATGACCAAGGTGCCGCCGGAAGGCAGCCATACCTTACGGCTGAGCGCCTTATGCAGCTGCTCATCGATGCGGTAGGTAACAAAGGCGTCTTCCCCGCCGTTGCTGCGTGCGTCGTACTTCTCCACGCGGTCAGCGAGATCGGGCGCCATGGACTCTACATAGGCGCTGACGGTGTTGAAGGAACGCTTGCCGTCAACGATGAGCTTGGTGAAGTCCTCGTTGAAAAGGTCTCGGACGACCTTAACCAGAAGATCTGGCTCTTCATACATGGTCACCGGCTTGGCACCCTTGGTGGACTTCTCGTGCTCAGCGCGGCGAGTGATGTCCTCCCACAGGTCATGGAGGCGATTGACGTCGGTGGAAATGGCCTCTTCGGAGACGTTCTCGGCTGCGGTGCGGATGATTGCGCCGCCGTCGCCAGGCACAACGCGCTCCAAAATGGATTTCAAGCGCTTGCGCTCCGGAACAGGCAGCTTGCGGGAAATACCCGCGCTGCGGCCACCTGGGACATAAACCAGGTAACGGCCGGCCAGGGAAATCTGGGTGGTCAGACGCGCGCCCTTGTGACCGATTGGGTCCTTAGCCACCTGGACCAGAACCTGGTCACCAGACTTGAGCGCATTTTCAATCTTGCGTCCGCGGCCGCCCAGACCAGCAGAACGCCAATCCACTTCACCGGCATAAAGCACGCCATTGCGGCCCTGTCCGATGTCGATGAAGGCAGCCTCCATCGAAGGCAGGACGTTTTGCACGCGGCCCAAGTAGATATTGCCGATGAGCGAGGCCTGGGCCTCAGTGGTGACGAAGTGCTCTACAAGGAGATCGTCTTCGAGGACGCCAACCTGCGTGATGATGCCAGCGCCATCGGCGCGCTCCTTGTCGCGCACGACCATGGTGCGCTCGACGGATTCCCGACGCGCCAGGAACTCCGCCTGGGAGACGATGTGCTGACGCTCTCGGCCCTTCTCACGCAGCTCGGCACGACGACGGCGCTGCGCTTCGATGCGAGTGGAACCCTTGATTGCTTTAGGCTCTTCGATCGTCTCGGTCTCGTGCTCATGCCCCTGTGCCCCACGGCCACGGGACGTACCACGGCTACCGCGTCGGCGACCACCGCTGCGAGCTTCCTCGGAGGTCTCCTCCGTCTCACGCGGCTGCGGCTTTTCCAGCTTCGGCGCTATGAAGATGGGAGCGAAGTCGTAGACCTCTGGCTCGTCCTGCGGCATCGGCGTAACGACGGGTGCATACTCGTCTTCGTCGAATTCATCGCCGGCTTCTACTAGCGCCTCATGCAGCTTCTCGACGTCGACGGTGCCCGTGTCCGCATGCTCAGCTTCTTCTGGCTGCGCAGTGTCTTCGACGGTCTCAGCGGTTTCGGCGAGCTCGGCCTCGATCTTTTCCTCGATCTGGGAAATCTCGTTGGCGACGTTCTTGCGCACGCGGTCGCGCAGCTTGGCATCGTCCTGCTCGTCTTTGATCTCAGCGGGCTGGGCGACGGCCTTCTTCTTTTTAGCCTTCTTGTTTTCTTGCTTGTTTTCTTGGGCCTCGCCATCGCCCGCCTTGGCGATGATGGCATCGAGGACTTGGCCTACCTCTTCCCGCGTGAGGGAGGATTGCGCGGCCTTTTTCAGGCCCAGCTCGGCGTATTCAGCAACGAGCTCTTTGGAGCTAAGCCCCAGCTGCTTTGCCACCGTATACAGGCGGGTCTTTTCTGCAAAAGCTTCGCGGTCAATCTTTGCGGCGAAAGCTGCTGCAGCAGCATATGAGTTTTCAGTTTTCGTATTCTTTGCAGTCTTCGTAGTCTTCTTAGTCGCCATCTGGTGACCTTCTCCTGACAAAATCAGCGGCACAATCCCCGGGCGCAGGCAACATAATCAGCACCTTTTGACTGACACAGGCTTTCTGCAGCCACACGAGGGGGCCGGAATGTATGGTGCGGTATGAAATTTTCTGCTTCCCATTGTGTCACAGGACGTCGGCAAGCTGTGCTTTAGCCAAACCAAGCCCCACGAGATATAAGCCACCTATGGCAAGATGTCGGACATGGAAGCGCCTGAGGAGAAAAAAGAACTCGCAATTCCTGAGCACGCACCGCGCACGGTGGCACAGGCTCGGGCCCGTAACGAGATTTCGATGCGCGATATTTTTATCGGCTCGATTCCGCTTTCCCTCGCGTTTGCTTTATCCAATCCAGATCTGGGGCACTATTCAGGCCAGTACGTGGTGGTGGGCATTTGCATCGTGCTTAGTGTGCTGGCGGGCATCAACATTCTGCGCAAAAAGCCCAAGATGATTCAGGCCGTGCGCGAGGAGTATAAGTCGGGCGACTACTCCTCCTTGGCCTATATCGGCCCCTTCCTGCCGGTGGTGGGTGCGCCAATTCTGTGGCTGGCCGATGACTTCGGCCTCGTCCCAGATGCCACTATCTCACCCATCGTGCTAACTGTCTGCAAGGCTATCTACATGGTGCCAGCGTTCACGCTTGGCGGTTGGGCCTCGTTTACTGGCCCATACCGCACTGGGCGGCGGCGCATTCGTAAGACGCTGGAGCATTCTTCGATCGAGGGAATCACCGAGACGACCTTGCAGGCTGTAACCGACTACGCCGATATTGTCTCCGCGCTGGTGGCAGCCGGTGCTGTGGAAGGCAATATCGTGAGCGTCAAGCAGTTGGGTTACATCACCGGGCAGGAGGAAGGCCTCGAAAAACGCGTGCTGGAGCTGGAAAAGACCGGCGTGGTGAAGCTGCGCGGTGTGCGCCATTCCGATAACACTCGCACCTGGGATGTCACGCTGACCGAGTTGGGTGTGCGGAGCATGCATGAGGCGCGGAGGCGTTAGCTGAGGGCTGCTGGGGCTTGGGCCGCACATTTTGCCAAATAGTGCGCTGAAACGGGGTGGTTTTGGCGGCATATTTGGCAAATTGCGCAGGCGCGGTGCAGATACGGCGCCAAAGCGGTGCAGATACGGCGCCAGCGAAGGAGAAGGGGCACCAAGCATGAAGAAAGCCCGCACTCGCCAAGCGAATGCGGGCTAAAAAGCTAGATGCTTTTACAGGTTCGGGAACCAGATGGAGATCTCGCGCTCAGCGGACTCTGGGGAGTCAGAGCCGTGAACAACGTTCTCGCCGACGGTCAGAGCGAAGTCGCCGCGGATGGTGCCCGGGGTGGCCTTGGAAACTGGGTCGGTGCCGCCGGCCAGCTGGCGCCATGCCTCGATAGCGCGCTCGCCCTCAACAACGCCAGCAACCAGCGGTGCGGAGGTGATGAACTCAACGAGGTCACCGAAGAATGGCTTGTCCCCGTGCTCTGCGTAGTGCTTCTTAGCGGTAGCCTCGTCTGCAACGCGCAGATCCATAGCAACCAGCTTCAGGCCCTTGCGCTCAATGCGGGTGATGATTTCACCGACGTGGCCGTTCTTAACGCCGTCTGGCTTGATGAGAATGAGTGTACGTTCAGTCATGGCTGCCATAGTACTAAAGCTATTCCGCCGCGTCTCGCGCTAGGGGCGAGTTATTTGGTTCAGCCCGCGCACGATTTTCTCCGCGTGGTTGTAATCGGTCCCCTTAAACCACAGCTGCACCTGTTTCACGGCGGTGCCGAACTGGCCGTTTTCCAACAGTCGGTTAAGTTCGGCTCGCTGCTCTTCTGAAAGATCTGTCTCACTAACGGGAGTTGCGGGGCGCGCCGATTGCCACAGGCCGAGCGCCAGGAACGCGGCGGCAGCAAGCAGCGCAACCAGCGGCATCCAAGGCTGCCCGGTCATTGCACGCAGCAGCAAGGCCGCAATGCAGCCCAGTGCCGCGAGGAAAAAGTAGAGATAGCGCATGCCTGCAAAGTCTACGTGGCTATTGGCGCGGCTGCGAGGCGTTTAGGTGCTGGGTGGTGAGGTATCCGCGCTTCATGCGCTCGACGATGATGCCGCGCATGTAAGAAGCCATAAGCCACAGCAGGCCAAAGATGATGAAGATGGCCGCGATGGACCAGTGGATCATAAAGCCCAAGATGATAGCGAGCACGTGCAGCGCAATCATGGCGTTGACAATCCACGGCTTGTTCATGAACGCGAAGCTAACGAGCAGCAACACAGCCAGGCCAATCACTACGGAGTAGTTAAACGGGGTCCACAGCGTGCCGTCGTAAAGCTTGTACAAAAGTGGCAGCGCCAGCACGAGGGTGAGCAGCTCCATGGTCAGAGAGCTGGCCACCACCATCCCGCCAAACTGCTTGAGCGGGTCTTTGACCGGTGCCTTGCCGAGACCGAGCGGACTGATTTCAGATTCCGGCACCTCGTTGCGGTTGGTGCGGCGGGACTGACTCATGCGGGATCCTTTCCAAACATCGCGCGGGCGTCGCCGGCAGTGACGACGGAACCCGTGATGACGATACCCGAGCCGGACTGAACTTCCGCATCCTCCGCAAGCTCCACTGCTTGCGCGTAGGCACCGGGCAGATCAGGCTCCACGTAGACGCGCTCTTCGCCGAAGATGTCGCGGGCGAGCTCTGCCAGCTCGTAGGCGTCGCGGGCGCGCGGAGAAGAGTTTTGCGTGATGACGACCTCGGTGAGATAAGGCTCGAGGGCCTCCAATATGCCAAGGGCATACTTGTCTTCGAAGATGCTGATGACGCCAACGAGGCGAGCGAAGTCGAAGTCGCGGTCAAGGGCCGCGCCTAGGGCCTTCGCGCCGTGCGGGTTATGGCAGGCATCGACGAAGGTCGTGGGGCTGGTGCGCACGCGTTCCAGACGGCCGGGAGAGATGGCCTGCGCAAAGCCGTTGCGCACGGTGGCCGCATCGAGCGGCTTGCCTGCCGACGCCCCGAAGAAGGCCTCGACCGCAGCCAGCGCCACGCCGGCGTTTTTAGCCTGGTGCTCGCCGTGCAGCGGCAGGAACACGTCCTCGTAGAGGCCGCCCAAGCCCTGAATGTTCAGCTGCTGGCCGCCGACCGCGATGCGGGACTCCAGCACCGCGAACTCGCTGCCGGAGCGCGCCACGCCCGCGCCGACCTCGACGGTGCGCTGCAGGATGACGGACATCGCCTCCGGCTCCTGCTCCGCGATAATGGCGATGTTCTCGCGCGGGGCGAGGACGTCATCGTCGTCGTGCTCGCGCGCCTTGATGATGCCGGCCTTCTCCCCCGCGATCTCGGCTAGGGTATCGCCCAGGTAGTCGGTGTGGTCGAGGCCCACCGGCATGATGACGGAGACCTCGGCGTTGACCACGTTGGTGGCATCCCAGGTGCCGCCGAGGCCGACCTCGACCACGGCGACGTCGACTGGCGCGTCGGCGAAGGCCGCATAAGAGATGGCCACCAGCACCTCGAACTTGGACATCGGAATGTCCGAGCGCGCGTCGACCATCTCGACATAAGGCTTGATTTCGCCCCAAATGCGCACGAAGTCACGCGGGTGAATCGGGCGGCCATCGATGCCGATGCGCTCGGTGACCAGCTGCAGGTGCGGGCTCGTCACCAATCCGACGCGGCGGTGGAAGGCGCGCAGCAAGGAGTCGATCATGCGGGAAGTCGAAGACTTGCCATTCGTGCCCGCGACGTGGATGACCTGGAAGGACTTCTCTGGGTTACCCAGCAAATCCATCAACGCCTGGATACGTTCCAGGCTCGGAGCGATCTGGGTTTCGGGCGCGCGGGCGTTGAGCTCGGCGTCGACAAGCGCTAGCGCTTCCAGTTCCTCCGGGCTGACCTCGATGGGAGCGGCTTCCTCGTACTCGTCTTCCGCGCCCATGCCGAGGTTGAGCTGCAGGCCGGACTCCGTGATCTCCACGGGTCCGCCCTCAGTACCCTCTTGCAGGGCGTCGACGAGTTCGTATTCCTCGCGATCTTCTCGCTTGCTCACTACTTAAGTGCCTCCAAGCGTGCAGTGATGCGGTCGACTTCTTCCTGTGCCACCTGCTGGCGGGTGCGGATCTTCTCCACGACCTCCTCCGGAGCCTTGGCTAGGAAGGACTCATTAGCCAGCTTCTTTCCGGTCTGATCGAGCTCCTTGTTGGCCTTGGCCAGATCCTTTTCCAGGCGCTTGCGCTCGGCCTCGACGTCGACTGCGCCGGAGGTATCGAGGGCGATCTCGACGGTGCCCTGGGAAAGGCGTACCTCGATGGAAGCAGAGGCGGTAAAGCCCTCTTCCGGCACGGTGGTATTAGCCAGGTTGCGCACCAGGTTCTCCTGACCTGCAAGGTCCACCGAGGCGAAGTCCAGGCGGCCTGGGACCTTCTGCGAAGGCTTAACGCCCTGGTCAGAGCGGAATCGGCGCAGCTCGGTGATGAGCTTGTCGGCGTCCGCGATGCGGCGAGCGGCAACCTCGTCGGTGGCCACGCCGCCGTTGGTATCGGCCGCGGTTGGCCACGGGGCAATCACGATTGACTCGCCGCCCGTTAGTGCCTTCCACAGGACCTCGGTGACAAAAGGCATGGTTGGGTGCAAAAGGCGCAGGACGACGTCGAGGACGCGGCCCAGGACGATCTGAGTGTTGCGTCCGGTCAGCCGCTCCGCGTCTGACGTATCTGCCGAATCGACGTCGCGCGGAATCTGGGACTTGGCGATCTCCAGGTACCAGTCACACAGCTCATCCCAGATGTAGTGGTAGAGCAGCTCGTTAGCCTTGGAGAACTGGTAGTCATCCAGGTAAGCGTCGAACTTGACGCGGACCTCTTCGGCGCGGTCCAGGATCCAACGGTCGGCGTCGGTTAGCTCCTCGCGTGCTGGCAGCTCCGCCACGCCAGCGCCGTTCATGAGCGCGAACTTGGTGGCGTTGAAAAGCTTGGTGGCGAAGTTACGGGAAGCCGCAGCAGCGTCGGAGCCCAGCGGCAGGTCGACGCCCGGGTTTGCGCCACGCGCCAGGGTAAAGCGCAGGGCATCCGCGCCGTAGTCGCGGACCCAGTCCATCGGGTCGATGCCGTTGCCCAGGGACTTCGACATCTTGCGGCCCTGCTCATCGCGAACCAAGCCATGCAGGTAAATGTCGTGGAAAGGAATCTGTGGGCGGCCATCACGCGCGGAGCCATCACCAGCGTTGAGCAACTCCGGGGTCTGGCCGCCAGCGAAGGTGCCGAACATCATCATGCGGGCGACCCAGAAGAACAGGATGTCGTAGGCAGTGACCAGCACGTTGGTTGGGTAGAACTTCTCCAGGTCCGGAGTCTTTTCCGGCCAGCCCAGCGTGGAAAATGGCCACAGCGCAGAGGAGAACCAGGTATCCAGAACGTCTGGATCCTGCTCGTAGCCTGCCGGCGGCTCCTCGTCAGGGCCGACGCAGACGATATCGCGGGTGGTGTTGCCCTCGGCGTCGGTGGTCTCCGGACCGTACCAGATCGGGATGCGGTGGCCCCACCACAGCTGGCGGGAGATGCACCAGTCGTGCATGTCGTCGACCCACTCGAAGTAACGCGGCTCGAGGGAGGTCGGGTGAATCGTGGTATCGCCCTCGCGCACGGCGTCGCCGGAGTACTTGGCCAGCTTTTCTACCGCCACGAACCACTGCAGGGAAAGGCGCGGCTCGACCGGCTCGCCGGAGCGCTCGGAGTGGCCAACGGAGTGGACATAAGGGCGGATTTCCTTGACGATGCGACCCTGTTCGCGCAGCGCCTCTCGGATCTCCACGCGTGCTTCCTCACGAGTCAGGCCATCGAACTTGGTGCCGGTGTTCGCGATGTGGCCGGTGGAGTCCATGATGGTGGGCATGCCCAGGTTGTGGCGCAGGCCCATCTGGTAGTCGTTCGGGTCGTGGGCCGGGGTGATCTTCACAGCACCGGTGCCGAATTCCATGTCCACGTAATCATCAGCGATGACCTTGAGCTTGAGATCATCACGGAATGGGTGGGCAAACTCCTGCCCCACCAGGTCCTTGTAGCGCTCGTCATCGGGGTGGACGGCAATCGCGACGTCGCCAAGCATGGTCTCCACGCGGGTGGTGGCCACGATGAGGTGCGGCTCGTCGTCGTTTAGCGAGCCGTAGCGGATGGACACGAGCTCGCCCTCGACGTCCTTGTAAACAACCTCGATGTCGGAGACCGCGGTCTCCAGAACCGGGGACCAGTTGACCAGGCGGTGGGCCTGGTAGATCATGCCGGCGTCGAAAAGCTGCTTAAAGATGGTCTGGACCGCGCGGGACAGGCCCTCGTCCAGGGTGAAGCGCTCGCGGGACCAGTCCACGGAGTCACCAATGGCACGCATCTGATTCTGGATGGTGCCGCCGTATTCTTCCTTCCATTCCCAGACCTTGGAGATGAACTCCTCACGCTCATAATCCCAGCGCTTTTTGCCCTCGGTCTCCTTCAGCTTGGCTTCGACCTTGGTCTGGGTGGCGATACCCGCGTGGTCGGCGCCCGGCAGCCACAGGGTGGCATAACCCTGCATGCGCTTGCGGCGAATGATGGAGTCGATGAGGGTGTGGTCTAGGGCATGGCCCATGTGCAGCTGGCCGGTCACGTTGGGTGGCGGCAGCACGATGGAATAAGGCTCTGCCTCGCTGGCGGCATCCGGGGTGAAGTAGCCGGCTTCCACCCAGGACTCGTAGAGGTCCTTTTCTGCCGCCTGCGGCTCCCAGGACTTCGGAAGCGCGTCAGCACGGTTAGTGCCTACTAGTTGCTCTTTATCTACAGCGTTGTTCTGCTCAGTCACCCGGACAAGTCTACCCTGTCGGTCAACTGGCTTTTCACCCCCATTGGGCGAAATCAGCACCGCGGGCGCCGGCGGCTGGATACATTGTCTGTCATGTCTTCACATCCTGGAACTTCCCCAGCGCGCCTGCGCACTCGCTGACCAAGGAGGTCTCCTTCCCCACCATCGGCATCGGCGCGGGCAATGCCTGCGATGGGCAGATTCTGGTCTGGACCGACGCTTTTGGCATGGGCGCGGGCAAGACGCCGCGCTTTGTGCGCCGGTATGCGGATCTGCGCGGCATGCTTGCCGAAGCCGCGCGTTCCTACGCCGCCGACGTTCACTCGCGCGCGTTCCCGAATGAGGCGGAATCCTTCAGCGACTAGTCTTTAAGGTTTGAGTAATGCAGGTTTTTGAAACTATTTCGCAGCTGCGTACTTTCCGCGCGGAGCAGGCCGCTGCCGGGCGGAGCGTGGGATTGGTGCCGACCATGGGTGCTCTGCATGCCGGGCACGGCGCGCTGGTTAAGCGCGCACGCCAAGACAACGACGTGGTCGTGGTCTCGGTGTTTGTAAATCCGCTGCAGTTTAGTGATTTGGGCGAGTGCGATGACTACCGGAACTACCCGCGGGATCTGGAAGGTGACGCGAAGTTCTTGGAATTAATTGGCGTGGATGCGGTTTTCGCGCCGCGCGTGGAACAGATGTATCCGTCTGGTACCCCGTTAGTGTGGGTGCGCACTGGGCGCATGGGTGAGGTGCTCGAGGGGGCTTCCCGCCCAGGCCACTTCGATGGTGTGGCCACGGTGGTGACCAAGCTCTTTACTATCGTGCAGCCCACCCGCGCCTACTTCGGGCAAAAGGATGCCCAGCAGGTGGCGGTGATTCGGCGCATGGTGGCAGATCTCGACCTGCCGGTGGAGATTGTGGCGGCACCCATCGTCCGCGCGGCAGATGGTCTGGCGGAATCGAGCCGCAATCAAAGGCTCAGCACGAAGGAGCGTGACCAGGCACTGGCGCTATCGCGCACGCTGTTTGCGCTTCGCGACGGCGCCTTCGCCGACGTAACGCAGGCCGCCGCGGCGCTGGATGCCAGCGAGGGCGTGAAGCTGGACTACCTGACGGTGGTGGATCCGAAAACGCTAGAGCCGGTGGCTGCTGCAGCGCGCCCTGCCCTAGCGTTGGTTGCCGCATTCGTGGGTCCGGTGCGGCTTATCGATAACCTGCTGCTCGATTAAAGCAGGTGCTGGACGGCTTCGCGCTCAGCGCGCAGCTCCTCCACGTTGGCCTGGATGCGTTCGTTCTGGAACTCACCAAGCTCTAGGCCCTGCACGATTTCCCAGGTGCCGTTCTTGGCCACGGTGGGGAAACCAAAGATAAGGCCCTCGTCCACGCCATAGGAGCCATCGGAAACCACCGCGGCGGTGCGCCAATCCTCGGTGCCGTGGATCCAGTCGTGCATGTGATCGACTGCAGCAGAGGCCGCAGAAGCAGCGGAGGAATGACCGCGGACCTCGATGATTTCCGCGCCGCGCTTGGCCACCTTCGGAATCATCTCCTCGGTGTACCACTTCTCATCTACCTCCGCATTGGAGTAGCTAAGGTCTGGGAACTGGGTGGCGGAGTGGTTGCCCCAGACGGCCACCTTGGTGAACTCTGCGGTTGGCGTGCCGGTCTTGAGCGAAAGCTGGCTGAGCGTGCGGTTGTGGTCTAGGCGCATGAGTGCGTTGAACTGGCTGGCGTCCAGGTCTGGTGCGCTCTGGGCGGCGATGTAGGCATTGGTGTTGGCTGGGTTGCCGACGACGAGCACGCGGACGTCGCGCGCGGCGTGATCGTTGATGGCCTTGCCCTGGACAGTGAAGATGGTGCCATTGGCCTCAAGGAGGTCCGCACGCTCCATGCCCTTGGAGCGTGGGCGCGCGCCCACGAGGAAGGCGGCCTTGGTGTCCTTGAAGGCCACTACTGGGTCATCGGTGACGGTGATGCCGCGCAGCAGCGGCAAAGCGGAGTCAGCCAACTCCATGGCAACGCCTTCTGCAGCGCCTACAGCGTCAGGGATTTCCAGCAGCGCAAGTTCAACCGGGGTGTCTTTTCCGTAGACGTCGCCAGCAGCGATGCGCCACAGCAGCGAATAAGCGATGTTGCCGGCTGCCCCAGTAACGGTTACTTTGACGGGCTTCAATGCTGACTCAGTCATGTGCAATCCTCCTGCGGGATGTGGTGAAACAAACATGTTCTTAAAGCCCACCTTAGCCTTGCGCGCAGAACTTATGCAGCAGGTTACTCCCCTCTTTTGGAGTCAATCGAGATCACAAAATTGCGAAAATTACCCCCAAATGTCCCGCAGTTCATGACTTTATTTTCACTTGAAACTCGGAAAAGTTGGTTTTTGGGCACTATAGGAAAGAGAAAGAAAGAGTCTTAAAGGAACAGATTCATCTCGCACAGGACTTACAAGGACGGAAACAATGACCATGGACGCCACTGATTCGGCTTCGCCCGATTCCGTCGGCACCGCCGAGCTTACGGGCTCCGTCGACAAAGTAATCGACGTCGCCATCGAGCAGTTCTCCGAGTTGGGATTCGCTGACACCAAGTTGGACAACATTTCCCGCCTCGCCGGCATGTCCAAGCGCATGATCCATTACCACTTTGGTGACAAAAAGGGCCTGTACCAGCAGGCCCTCACGGTTGCGGCACGCCTCCTCAACCCACCGGCAGGCAGCCTTGAGCTGGACTCTGCAGTCCCAGTGGAAGGCGTACGCACGCTCGTAGACTGGCTTTTCAAGCAGCACGTTGAGCACCCAGAGGCCATCCGCATGATGACGATGGAATCCTCCACCGGCGCGCTTGATGGCGGCCACGCGCTAATCGACGTCTCCGAAGTTTTCCTTCACTTGGACAAACTTCTGATGCTGGGCCAGGACTCCGGCGCCTTCCGCCCGGGCATTTCGGCCAACGATATCTTCACCCTCATTGCCTCCCTCACGATGTACCGCGTGACCAATCGCTCGATGATGCAGAATTTGTTGGACATCGACATGCGCAGCCCCGAAAACACCGACGGCATGCACCGCATGACTGTCGACGCAGTCCTGGCATTCCTTACCACCAACATCCCGGATTCCGGGCACAGCTCCTACCTCACCACCAGCGCCGCCGACGAAGACAACGACGCTAGCCCGCAGGATATCTACTCCAGCGACGAAGAGCAGGCCGCATCGGATATTTACGAATAAAGCCTAAAAGAGCCGCCTTTTAGAAGGCGGCTCTTTTTACATGTGGGCTAGAGGGAAACGCGCTAGCTAGGCAGATTCCTTTTCGGCGTCAGAGTAGACAAACTCCGGCTCGCCCTCGCCCTTAACGCAGGCCTCGGTAATGTGCACGGCCGTGATGTCCTCGCGGTCTGGCAGGTCATACATGATGGGAACGAGCAGCTCCTCCATGATGGCGCGCAAGCCACGAGCGCCGGTCTTGCGCTCAAGCGCGAGCTCGGCAATGGAGCCCAAGGCCTCGTCTGCGAAGACCAGTTCCGCGCCATCCATCTCGAAGAGGCGCTGATATTGCTTGATGAGCGAGTTCTTCGGCTCCACCAAGACCTTGACCAAGGACTCACGATCGAGGTTGTCCACGGTGGCCACAACCGGCAAGCGGCCGATGAACTCCGGGATAAGTCCGAACTTTACGAGATCCTCAGGGCGTACCTCAGAGAAGAGGTCGAGCTTCTCGCGCTCGCTGGCAGTCTCGAGCTTCGCGCCAAAGCCCACGCCCTTCTTGCCCACGCGCTCTGCGATGACTTTATCGAGACCAGCAAAGGCGCCAGCAACGATGAACAGGATGTTCGAGGTATCGAGCTGGATGAACTCTTGGTTGGGGTGCTTACGGCCACCCTGCGGCGGGATGGCGGCTACGGTGCCCTCCAAGATCTTCAGCAGGGCTTGCTGCACACCCTCACCGGAAACGTCACGAGTAATGGATGGGTTTTCAGACTTGCGGGAAATCTTGTCCACCTCATCGACGTAGATGATGCCGCGCTGCGCGCGCTCTACGTCAAAGTCTGCGGCCTGCAGGAGCTTGAGCAGGATGTTTTCTACGTCCTCGCCCACATAGCCGGCCTCGGTAAGGCTGGTGGCGTCGGCGATAGCAAAAGGAACATCCAGCATGCGAGCCAGCGTCTGCGCAAGGTAGGTCTTGCCGGAACCGGTAGGACCGAGCAGCAGGATGTTGGACTTAGCGATCTCGACGTCCTCATCCTCGACTTTCTTGCGGCGGCTTTCCAGGCCCGCTGCTTCTTCTGCCTTGATGCGCTTGTAGTGGTTATAAACCGCCACCGAAAGCACGCGCTTGGCCTGGTCCTGGCCGATGACGTACTTATCAAGGAAGGAGGAAATCTCCGAAGGGCGCGGAAGCTTTACTTCCTTCTCGGCATTGTCAGCCGCGGCGGCTGCGCCGAGTTCTTCCTCGATGATCTCATTACACAGCTCGATGCACTCATCACAGATGTAGACACCGCCGCCGGCGATGAGCTTTTTCACCTGTTTCTGGCTCTTGCCACAAAAGGAGCACTTGAGCAGGTCAGCGCTTTCTTGCATACGTGCCATTAAGGTCTTTCCACTCGCTTTTGATTATTGATTGTGGTGGGAAGATTCTAGGATGCCAATCCTTTGCATCCGGCGCCCTTAAAAAGGGGCGCGTCCCACAGATACCTCCACCTTAGTAAATCAACGCGACACCGCCCTCATTCATTCCTCCGCGTGGCGCAGCCTCAACCCCTCCTTGAGACTTCCCTTTTCGCAGTTCACATACACTATGCGTCTGCTTTCAGCAGGCAACGCAGGGACCAAGAAAACGGCGACGACGCCGCGGGCCTTAAGACCAACGGCGTCGGAAAGCATCGGCTCCTTTTTAGCGGAAGGTGGCGAAGTTCTTAACCACCCAGCGGCTGACTGCCAGGACCAGCAGACCCAGAACGATGGAAGCGATGCCCAGGGAGATAAAGAAGGTATTCTCCGCGCCAGCGTCCTCCGGGTTGTAGAAACCAGCCAGGGAGCCAGCCAGGGAGGTACCCATGGCAACGGCCATCATCCACACCGCCATCATGCGGGAGGGGAAGGCACGTGGCGCGACCTTCGTAGCAAGCGAGTTACCAACCGGGGACAGCAAAAGCTCGCCCATAGTGAACAGGAAGAGGATGCCAATGATGGCAAACATCGGCGTGGAATTTGCACCGGTACCGGAGTACGGCAGGAAGAAGAACAAGGAAATACCGATGATGATGTTCGCGGCGCCGAACTTCACTGGCGTGGACCACTGACGGTTACCGAGCTTGGTCCACATCGTTGCGAAAATCGCAGAGAAGACCACGATGAAGACCGGGTTGAAGGACTGCACCAGTGACGGCGGAATCTCGATGCCGAAGAAGTTACGGTCCAAGCGCACATCCGCGTAGATGGTCATGACGGTGAACTGCTGCTGGAAGATACCGAAGAACAAAACACCAGAGACAAACAGCGGGATAAATCCCAGCAGACGCTTCTTCTCTTCCGCATCAACCAGCTCGGAGAAGTACATCTGGCACCACAATACGATTGCCGCCAACAGCGCAACGACGGTGACGATGTTGGATAGCCAATCGACCTTGACAACGCCGGTTGCGATGGAAATTACCGCAATTGCCACGATGCCAAGGACGGCAGCTAGGCCGAGCAGCATCTGCTTGCTGCTAGCAGGGTTCGGGACCTCGTGGCCTGCATCCTTGATGGTGGACTTGCGCATCAGGGTGTACTGAATCAGGCCCGCGAACATGCCGATTGCCGCGAGGCCAAAGCCCCAGTGGAATCCCTTCCAGCCCCACATGATTGTTGTGACAAACGGGCCTAATAGAGCGCCGATGTTGACACCCATGTAGAAGATGGAGAAACCACCGTCACGGCGGGTGTCATCACGGCTATATAGCGAGCCAAGCACCACCTGGGCGGTGGTCTTCACGCCGCCAGAGCCGATGGCAATGAGAACCAAACCAATCGCCAGACCAATAACGTCCGGAATAAACGCCAGAGCGATATGACCGAGCATCACCAGGTTCGCGGAGTAGAACAGGGTGCGCTCCGGGCCCAAAATTCGGTCTGCAACCAAAGAGGCCAAAAGGCAGGCCATATAGACCAGACCGCCGTAGGCACCAACCACGGACGTTGCAGCGGTCTTGTCCATGCCTAGTCCGCCATCGGTGACGGAGTAGTACATATAGAGCAAAACGATCGACTGCATGCCGTAGAAGCTGAAACGCTCCCACATCTCGATGCCAAATAGGTTGGCTAGGCCCCACGGATGCCCGAAGAACAGTCTTTCTTCAGGCTCCGTTTTGTGTGCTGTCGCGCCAGACAGCTGCGTATTGTGATCTGACATATAAATAGTTGACCACTAATTCTCGGTAACAACAAATCGGTTGGTTGCCCGAAATATTTGTTAAAGCACGCGGCTGCAGAAAGTTCCACGTCACAGCCCCGCACTGCGAAAACTTTCACACCTATATTTGCAGCCGAATTGACCAAGGGTCGGAGCATCAACCTCCGCTTCTGCCGCTTGCTCTTGACGACACATCAAAGCTCATTTAGGGTTACCCACATAGGTGGTAAACCCACAAACCCACAAACCGCTTTGTTATCAGTCACGCATCCGAAAAGAGGTCTCATGGGCAATCCCCTCCCCCTCTACCAACAACTCGCCAGCGGCATCCGCGACATGATCATGTCCGGCCAGCTCGCCCCCGGCGACCGCGCCCCCAGCACAAACGAGCTTTCCGCATTCCACTCAGTCAACCCCACGACAGCGTCCAAGGCCTTAACCGCGCTCTTCGACGAAGGCCTGCTCGAAAAGCGTCGCGGACTTGGAATGTTCGTCACTCCCGAAGCGCGCACCCGCGTTGCAGAAAAGCGTCGTGCCGCATTACACGAGGATTTCGTCGCACCGCTTCTAGCCGAAGCACGAGCCCTCGGAATCACAACGGCTGAGCTCATCGAACTCATCAAAAGCGAAGGAGAATAACCATGCACACTATCGAGGCAAAAGACCTCCGAGTAAAGGACTTTCTCCATGCTCACTCGATCCGATTGAAGCCCGGAATTTACGGCATTATCGGCACCAACGGTGCGGGCAAGACGACGCTTATGAGAGCGATTGCGGGTCACCTTCCAATGACATCCGGCTCTATCGAGACTGCCCCAACTGCCCTTGCACGCACTGGCGCTGACATTTTGCTGGCGGGGCACACAGTGAAAGATCACCTTCACATCGCCCAGAAAGCGCGAGGCGAACTCGACATCGCCTATGCGAACCGTCTCCTAGCCCGCTTTGAGCTTCACCCCTCAGAGGTCTGCTCGAGGCTTTCCACCGGCAAGCGCCAATTGATTGCCAACATCACCGTTCTTGCTGCACGCACGCCTGTCACGCTGATGGATGAGCCTTTCACTGGGCTAGACGTACCGACGCGTGAGGTACTGCGCCAAGTCATCATCGAACACGCATCCCACAACGACGATTGGACGTTACTTCTATCCTCACATCGCGCCGAGGATCTCGCTGGCCTCGTTGAGGGGCTCATCGTCGTGCAGAAAGGCCGCGCGGTTGGTCCACTTCTGCTCGACGAACAGCGGGAACTATATCCACTGTTCACGGGCGAGAGCAGTGCCGTTGATGACGCAGTTGCCGCACTCACGGGGAGCGTCGTCAGCCAGCAAAAGCTCGGGCGAACCTCTCGCGTACGTGTCCAACTAGCGGAGCCGCTGAATACTCCTCTCCACGGCATAGACACCGATTTCCCAGACGACGTCCAACTCATCGACTCACTTGTATCCGCACAGCTTTAAAGGAGCAACACCATGACCGCACTCGTTTCGGCACACCGAAAGACAATCGCAGTATTTGCACCCCTCATCATTGTGCTCGCCGTGGGCGCTTACCTAGTTCCGCATGACTCCAGCCAAGTTAGCGTTAATCCCACTTTCTGGATCATCTTCTCGGCTATCTTTTGGGCGATACTTTGCGCAAGCGCAACCTCGCAGTTCAAGGTTTTGCGCAGCCTCGATATGCCGCAGAAGCGGTGGCAGATCGCAGCTCACGGGTTTGCCATCGTGGGTTCCGTCATCTTTGGACTCGTCGCCGCCGCAGCACATTACATCGCGGTATCCGCAGGCGTTGATGTCGATAGCTCTTTTGAGGTTGCTGTCAACGGCGATACCGGCACCCTTCCAACTTGGTTAGCTCATTTGCTTTCTGTCCTGGCATTCCTGACCACTTACCTCGTTGCGGGCTATGCTGGCACGGCGATAGGGATGCTCTTCAAAGCGCTTGATAATAGAAGTATCGCTATGCGAACCATCACCGCCGCTGGAGGCATTCTCCTAGTCTATTTCCTAGCAATCGCGATAAACTGGGCCGCATACACCTTCAGTATCCCAATCGAGGCACCGTACCCAGGCCTATTCATTTTCAGCGGTATCGCTATCATCGTCAGCGTTGTGCTGATGTGGCGGCTGCCTAGACACATCCATCCGTAGAACGGGTTTGGGTGACGCACCAAGACCTATAGAACTAAAACCAAAGCCCTTGCACCACGAATACGGTGCAAGGGCTTTAGCTTAACTACTGGTTTTAGGCGTTGAGCTTGCGGTAATCAAAGACGGTATCGATGATGCCGTACTCAACGGCTTCCTGAGCGGTCAGGATCTTGTCGCGGTCAGTGTCCTCACGGACCTGGTCTGCGGTGCGGCCGGTGTGCTCAGCGAGGGTGGTCTCCATGAGGCGGCGCATGCGCTCGATCTCGTTAGCCTCGATCTCTAGGTCAGAAACCTGGCCCTGGGTGCCCTGGGTGCGTGGCTGGTGAATCAGCACGCGGGAGTTCGGCAGTGCCGCACGCTTGCCCGGTGCGCCGGCAGCCAGCAGGACGGCTGCAGCAGATGCAGCCTGGCCCAGGCACACGGTCTGCACATCAGGACGTACGTAGCGCATGGTGTCGTAGATAGCCATCAGCGCGGTAAAGGAGCCACCCGGGGAGTTGATGTACATGGTGATGTCGCGATCTGGATCCTGGGACTCGAGGACCAGCAGCTGCGCCATGATGTCATTCGCCGAGGTGTCATCAACCTGGGTGCCAAGGAAGATGATGCGCTCTTCGAAGAGCTTGGAGTACGGGTTGGTGGTCTTAGAGCCTTGTGCGTTCTGCTCGACAAACTCCGGCAGAACGTAGCGGGAATTAGGCATTTGAAGGTTAGACATAGTGATAATTCTCCTTATTCCCTAGTTATTGATCGGGCCGTTTACGGACTCGATGACGTGGTCAACGATGCCGTATTCCTTGGCCTGCTGTGCGGTGAACCAACGGTCACGGTCAGAATCCTTGGTGATTTGCTCAAAGCTCTGGCCGGTATGCTCAGCGATCAGCTGCGCCATTTCGCGCTTGGTCTGAGCAAACTGCTCAGCCTGGATGGCGATGTCAGCAGCGGTGCCACCCACGCCAGCGGAAGGCTGGTGCATCATGATGCGAGCGTGTGGCAGAGCGTAGCGCTTGCCCTTGGTGCCGCCGGAGAGCAAGAACTGGCCCATGGAAGCTGCCAGACCCATGCCATAGGTAGCAATATCGCACGGCGAGTACTTCATCGTGTCGTAAATGGCCATGCCCGCGGTAACGGAGCCACCCGGCGAATTGATATAAAGCGAAATATCGCGCGTGGGATCCTCTGCGGACAGCAGGAGAATCTGGGCGCACAGCTTGTTCGCAATCTCATCATCCACCTGGGTTCCCAGGAAGATAATGCGCTCGCGCAAGAGGCGCTCATAGACGCTATCGCCCAGGCTCATACCAGTAGCGAATGAGTTCATTGAAATCTTCTCAGACATTAATGATGCTCCTTCAATTGAAAAATTTTTAACTGGCCCCACCTTACCGACATTCTTCTCAAATTTGGCCCCTGTTCGCTATGAGCGTTGGGAGCGCTACGTCAGCACACACTAAGGTGCTGGGTTAAGATTTTCCCATGTCTGTTTCCGAGCTTTCCACTAGCACACAGAATTATTTGAAAGCCATCTGGGGGCTAAAGGAATGGTCATCTGAGCCCGTAACCGCCACGCTTATTTCAGCACAGTTAGGGCTCAAACTCTCCTCAGTCTCCGATGCAGTGCGCAAAATGGCCAAGCAAGGGTTGGTATCACACACACCTTACGGAGCAGTGGAGCTCACCGATCGGGGTAGACAGTATGCATTGGATATGGTGCGCCGTCACCGATTGCTTGAATCTTTCTTGGTACAGGCATTGGACTATACATGGGACGAAGTCCATGACGAAGCAGAAAACCTCGAACACGCAGTGTCGGACATGCTGATAGAGCGCGTGGACAAGTTCCTCAATTTTCCCAGCAGGGATCCACACGGCGATCCTATTCCCACAGTTGATGGGAACATCACAATTCCTCGTGCACACCGGCTCTCTGACAGCGGAGCACAATCTCAGGTGATCGTTGAACGAATCTCCGATTCCGATCCACAACTACTAGCTTTCCTGAAAGAACACGGCATCGTCACGGGTGCCGTTCTAGACACGCGCGAAGGAGCCCCCTTTTCAGAATCACTCGAAGTGCGAGTATTTGGTAGCGCTCCGTGGGTACTGCTCGGACGCCCAGCTACCGACGCAGTTTTTGTAGCTCCTCATACCCCATAAAAGCCATCCCCCTCCACCTAAACCTAACATTACCTGCCCTTTTAAAATATACGTTGCAACGTAGTTTGCAACTACGCTCACACGTAGTTACGCTTTCGTATATCACATATCCCACGAATGGCTCAGGCCAGGATGAGCAGGATTGCTATGTCAGACTCACCAGATTTGGTGTACTTTTCGAGCGTTTCTGAAAACACAAAAAGATTTGTTGAACGCCTAGGCAGACCCGCAGTGCGAATTCCACTACGGCCCAAGAAAAACGGAATGATCCAGGTTTCACACCCGTATGTACTCGTCGTCCCTACCTACGGAGGCGGCTCTCTCAAACGCGCGGTTCCTAAACAGGTCATCACTTTCCTTAACGACCCAATCAATCGATCCTTTATCCGCGGCGTCATTTCCTCAGGAAACACCAATTTCGGAAACGCCTACTGCGTAGCCGGCCAAATCATTTCCGCCAAGTGCCACGTGCCCGAGCTGTATCACTTCGAGCTACTCGGCACCCAAAAAGATATTGACATCGTAAAACAAGGTCTTCACAAGTTTTGGGAACAGCAAGAACACGTCAAAAAATGAAGAACACGTCCGGACCACACAGATTGGACTACACAATGACCCCTCCGCAGACCACACCCACGCAGCCTGTTGACGCAGCCCATCGCATCACCACCGGTGCTAACGACGAAGGCGGCGTTGGTAAGCGCAAAAGTTACCATGCGCTCAACGCACAGCTGAACTTATTCGATTCTTCCGGGAGAATTCAGTTCGACAAAGATATTGAGGCAGCACAAGATTATTTAGCCCACCATGTTGCTCCCCGCATGCGCACATTTAGCTCCACCACGGAACGCCTGGAATGGTTAGTAGATAATGAATACTACGAGCGGGGTTTCCTCGAACTTTACGAGGACGAGTTCCTGTGCGCCATATATGACAGAGCACATCGCGCCCAGCATCGGTTCCGCACATTCCTCGGCGCATTTAAGTTCTTTACTTCCTACGCGCTAAAAACCTTTGACGGCTCAACACTCCTTGAAGGCTACGAAGAACGCGTCACCACCACAGCTCTTTACCTGGCACAAGGCGACAAAGTTCTTGCAGAGAAACTGGTGGACGACATCATGTCCGGACGATTCCAGCCCGCCACCCCTACTTTTCTCAACGCAGGCAAGGCTCAGCGCGGTGAAATGGTGTCTTGCTTCCTCCTGCGAATAGAAGACAACTTGGAAAGCATTGGCCGCAGTGTGAACTCCGCGCTACAGCTATCAAAACGCGGCGGTGGCGTGGCCCTATTGCTAAGCAATCTGCGCGAATCCGGAGCCCCGATCAAAAAGATTGAGAACCAAGCATCCGGCGTAGTCCCAGTTATGAAGATTCTGGAGGATAGTTTCAGCTATGCCAACCAACTGGGAGCCCGCCAGGGCGCTGGGGCTGTCTACCTGCATGCGCATCACCCAGATATTCTTCGCTTCCTCGATACCAAACGGGAAAATGCAGATGAAAAAGTTCGCATCAAGACCCTTTCACTGGGTGTCGTTATTCCGGATATAACGTTTCGCCTGGCCAAAGAGAACAAGGACATGCATCTGTTTAGTCCATATGACATTGCTCGCGAATACGGCGTGCCCATGTCCGACATGTCTATCACCGAGCATTACGACGAGCTGGTGACCAATCCGCGAATTTCGCACACCACCATCAAGGCCAGGGAGTTTTTCACTACGCTTGCTGAGCTTCAATTTGAATCTGGATACCCCTATATCCTCTTCGAAGATACGGTCAATCGCTCTAATCCCCTCAAAGGACGTATCAATATGTCCAACCTGTGTAGCGAGATCCTTCAAGTCAACACGCCATCCACTCTTGGCCCATCTGGCAACTACACCACCATCGGCCAAGACATTTCATGCAATCTGGGTTCGCTCAACATCGCTAAGGCCTTTGCATCACCGGATTTTGGAGCAACTGTAGAAACCGCAGTGCGCGCGCTCACCCAAGTCTCAGATCTTACCGATATCGAAGCAGTTCCTTCCATTGCTAAAGGCAATAAATCCATGCACGCGATTGGTTTGGGGCAGATGAATCTCCATGGTTTCCTTGCTTCCAAACGGATTCCCTATGGCTGCGCCGAGGCTTTGGACTTTACCAACTTCTATTTCCTGACTGTGACCTATCATGCGCTGCGCACATCCCATGCGTTAGCGGTAGAGAAAGGTCAGCGATTCCAGGGTTTTGAAGACTCTGCTTATGCCTCCGGCGCATTCTTCGACAAGTATCTCAAACAGGAATGGGTACCTGCCACCAAGCGAGTAGAGCAGCTTTTCCATGAAGCAGGCGTGCGGATTCCTACACGCGAGGACTGGCTGAAATTAAAGAATCAGGTGGCCCGAGACGGAATATATAACGCCTATCTACAGGCAGTTCCACCCACTGGATCAATTGCCTACATCAATGATTCGACTGCATCCATCCACCCGATTGCCTCCAAGATCGAAATTCGCAAGGAAGGCCGCTTGGGGCGCGTGTACTTCCCCGCACCGGAAATGACCAACGACAATGTGGAGTATTTCGAGGACTCTTTCACCGTGGGATACGAGAAAATCATTGATACCTACGCCATGGCCACGCAGCACGTGGACCAAGGCCTTTCTCTGACCTTGTTCTTTACTGCCGACAGCACCACTAGGGATATCAACAGGGCGCAAATCTATGCCTGGAAGGCCGGCATCAAGACCTTGTACTACATCCGTTTACGCCAATCCGCGCTCCAAGGCACTGAGGTCGAAGGCTGCGTCTCCTGCGCTTTATAGGAGCGCTGCCCTCCCATCTTTTGCACTACCAATTCACCCGAAAGGAAAAAGTAATGACTTCAGCATCGAACGCTGCTGCGTTAACTAGCATCTCTGTTACGCCTCCGAGCTTCCGACATGATCCCTCAGCCCGCATCCGCCCCATCAATTGGAACCGTGTGAGTGACGAAAAGGATCTTGAAGTATGGAACCGGCTCACCGCCAATTTCTGGCTGCCGGAGAAAGTGCCGCTTTCTAATGATCTCTCAGCCTGGCAGAAAATGACGCCCTCAGAGCGTAACCTCACCATGCGGGTGTTCACAGGTCTGACCACTTTAGATACCGTGCAGGCTACCGTGGGAGAAATCTGCCAAATTCAAGACGCCCGCACCGAGCATGAGCAGGCCGTTTACACCAACATTGCCTTCATGCAATCAGTTCACGCCCGTTCTTATTCTTCAGTGTTTTCTACGCTAAGCAGCACAAAGGAAATCGACGAAGCCTACCGCTGGGCGGTGAATAATGACCTTCTCCAAGCACGTGCCAAGAAAGTCCTCACGCACTATTTCGGGCCGGATCCGCTCAAGCGCAAGGTATCATCGACGCTTCTTTCTTCGCTCCTTCTATACGCGGGTTTCTATCTCCCCTTACACTTTTCTGTCCACGCCACCCTGACCAATACGGCAGACATGATTCGCCTCATTCTGCGTGACAAGGCAGTACACGGTTACTACTCGGGATATAAATACCAGCGTGGCCTAGAATCTTCTTCTCCTCAAAGGCAAAAAGAGATGAAGAATTTCACCATCTCTTTGCTCGAGGAGCTCTATTCCCTAGAGCTGGAATACTCCGGCGAACTATATGAACCATTAGGACTCATGGACGATGTGGCCGTCTTCGTTCGCTATAACGCAAATAAGGCCCTGATGAACTTAGGCTACCCAGATTACTTCCCACCTGAGGAAACGGAAGTTAACCCAGAAATTCTCGCCGCCCTAGCTCCTGGAGCAGACGAGAACCATGACTTCTTCTCTGGTTCAGGCTCCTCCTATGTCATTGGTACCGCTGAAGAAACGAGTGATGATGACTGGGATTTCTAAACCCTTCCCACGACCAGACCAAGGAAGCTGGCTTGAAACCATTGCATTGTTTGAGACTATTCGTGAAGGAAACCAACCTGCGGCATTGCGGCTGCTACAAAGCTCGGCCGCACGCGAGGCCGTCCTGGGAGGGCTCTTGGGCCTCATTGAACTGTATTTCCGCAATGAAGAAGATGACAAAATAGAGGGATTTCTCGCTGCCGCCCACAGTGCCGGCCCGCCCCCAGCTTTCGGTTGCAAGCCTTTTCTCCCTTAATCCAGCCCCAATGAAGAAAGAAGGTTCAGCATGACTTCCACCCCACGCATCACCGTTATCGTAGGTAGCCTGCGTCGCGGATCAATTGCGCGCAAGATTGCGCACGAAGTACTCACAATGATCCCGAAAGACTACGAGGCAAACATCCTCGAAATCCGCAACTTGCCCCTTTATGACTTCGACTACGATGATCCCGCGGTCACGGACAAGCCAACTCCGGCCGAGTACACCACCTTCCGCGACACCATCAAGAACTCTAGCGGAGTCCTTTTCATTACGCCCGAAAACAACCGCACAATCCCCGCATGCCTCAAAAACGCGGTGGACATCGGTTCTAAACCCAACTCAGATGTGGCTTGGAAGAACCTCCCCGCAGGAATCATCAGCCATTCTGTAGGGCGCATGGGTGGGTATAGCTCACAAAAGAACCTCCGATTGGCCCTGTCTTACTTTGATATGCCTTTTCCTGGGCAGCCCGAGGTATTCCTCGGCCAATCACCCACCCTTTTCGAAGACTCGGGCCGTCTTAATGAACACACCGCAGAATTTGTAAAGGACTACGTCATGCGCTTCCTGGCTCTGGTGGACAATGCCTTAACCAGCTAGGACCCACGCACATCTCTAGAGGGCGTTCACGATCACGCAAACCCCGGACTCATTCATGAATCCGGGGTTTGCTAGTGCGCTAGAAACCGCTCGCTACGAAAGAAACCTACTTCTCCTCGGTAGCATCTTCAGCGCCCTCTTCTTCGACCTCGCCGAAGTACTGGTCGACGTCAACCTTGTTGCCGTCCTCGTCCTTGACGTCAACGCGGCAGATAGCGGCTGCGAGAGCCTTGCCACGGCGAACATCAGAGAAAAGGTTTGCAATCTGGCCATTGGACTGCAGCTGCTGAATGAACTGGTTCGGGTCCATGCCGTAGGACTGAGCGGTGAACAGGATGTGGTCGGTCAGCTCCTGCTGGGAGACCTCAGGCTGCTCTTCCTCAGCAACGGCATCCAGGAACAGCTGGGTGCGGACGGACTCTTCAGCGGACTCGCGAGCTTCCTTATCGAACTCCTCGCGGGTGGTGCCCTGCGCCTCAAGCAGCTGTGCGAATGCCTTCTCGTCGTGAGCCAGCTGGCCCAGGATCTGGTGCAGCTGTGCGTGAACCTGCTCGTCAACGACGGAGGTCGGCAGCTCGAACTTAACGCCGTCGAGAGCAGCCTTCAGAACCTCGTCGCGGATGTTCGCAGCCTGCTCAGCCTTCTTGGACTCCTCAACACGGGTCTTGGTGGACTCGCGCAGCTCGTCCATGGTGTCGAACTCGGAAGCCATCTGTGCGAACTCATCGTCCAGTTCCGGAAGCTTGCGCTCCTTGGTCTGCTGAACGTGAACCTTGATGGTTGCTTCTTCACCAGCGTGGTCACCGGACTGGATGGTGGAGGGGAACTCGTTGTCCTCGTCGGTCTTCATGCCGCGCAGTGCGGTGTCAAGGCCCTTGATGAGGTCGTCATCACCAATCTGGTAGGACATGCCTTCGTAGGATGCCTCTTCCAGCTTCTCGCCGTCGATCTCGGTAACGATGTCGATGATGGCGAAGTCGCCGGTCTTCATCTTGCGCTTGGTGTCCTTGAGCTCACCAAAGCGTGCTGCCAAGTCCTCGAGAGCCTTGTCGACGTCCTCTTCCTTAGCCTCCAGAGCCGGAACGGTAACAGACAGCTTGGAGAAGTCCGGAACCTCGATCTCCGGGCGGATGTCAACCTCAGCGGTGAACTCGACGAAGTCGTTGTCCTCGATCTTCGCGATGTCAACCTCTGGCTGGCCGATAACCTTCAGGTCGTTTTCCTGAACTGCCTGCTCGTAACGGGTCGGCAGCATGTCATTGACAACCTGCTCGAGAATCGGGCCGCGACCAAAGCGGGCGTCGATAAGCTGGCGCGGAGCCTTACCCTTACGGAAACCTGGGATAGAAACCTGTTGTGCGATCGCCGCGTAGGCCTGATCGATTTCCTTGTCCAGCTCAGCAAACGGAACGTTGACGGTGAGCTTGACGCGGGTATCGCTCAGCTTGTCTACGGTGGTCTTCACGAGAAACTCTCCTGGCATAAATTGGTTCAGAATGTAAATAAGGGGTCTGGAAATACTTTAAGGGTATTCCCAGACCCCCATACGTCGGGGCGACAGGATTTGAACCTGCGACCCCCTGCTCCCAAAGCAGGTGCGCTACCAAACTGCGCCACGCCCCGTATGTAGGCCTCCACGATCTTCTAAAACATGTCATGCTTTTCGCCGTGGGTGCGTTGCATACTCGAAATAGTGTAGCGGCATATCTCCAAATGACCTAACACCGACCCCCACTTAAGAGCATTTCCGCAGGTTAACAGCTATGAATTTCCTCCCCGTCACAACGGCCAATTACGCAAAGTTAACGCCTTCAAGCGTGAGTTTTAGCGCTTGTTTTGCGGCGCCATTCCACTGCATCGGCAACGTCTCCGCAGCCCGTTCAGCGAAGCCCCACAACATCGCACTGTGGGACGTGGGCCTTGCCCCTAAACCAGATGGTGAGGTCGCCCATTCCTAGATGGTGAGGTCACGCCGTCAATTCTGCGCCTGGTGATAACGGCTGTGACTGGAGTCTACTGACCTCACCTTTTAGACCTCACCATGTAGGTTTGTCACCTCACCATTTGGGGTTTCGGCCAAGCAAGCACGCTTTATGGGCTTTTCCCTGGATTTGATCGCAAGGTGGAAAACGACAAATCTCGAGCCAACATTTGCATGAAACGTTGACTCGAGATTTAAAAATTGGAGGGAATGACGGGAATCGAACCCGCGTCTTCAGCTTGGAAGGCTGAGGTATTAGCCACTATACGACATTCCCACAGTCCGACATCTAGCGATGTTTGACGTGCGAACCACTTTAGCGCACTTGCCGGCAGAAAATAAAACCGGCCCGTCAACGTGGGGAACTAACTAGGCTTGGAAGGCGTTCAACGTGTGTTGCCCATCAAGATTTGGAAGTGAGTTTTCTTGACACCAATTATCCTGCTTATTGCCGTCGGCGGCGGCGCCGCCTACTTTGCTTCGCGCGGACAGAAGAAAAGGCGCGAAGAGCTTGAAGCGCAGCGCTTCGAGGACGCATTGGCAGATGCCCGCCGCTGGACTGAGCGCCTGGGTGGTCAGGTCATGCAGATTTCCGGCACCGACGCTGCTTCCACACAAGCCATGGCAGATGCTTCCGAGCGTTTCACCGCAGCCAATGCCGCGATTTCCCGCGCAAACACCGTCAAGCAGGCGAACTTGGCGCGCGAATCCGCGCTAGAGGGCATGCACTATGTCAACGCAGCGCGCGAAATCATGGGCATGGATGCAGGCCCAGAGCTCCCGCCGTTGGAGGGCCAGCGCCAGGCCGGCAAGGTCACCGAAAAGCGCACGGTCGAGGCGGACGGTCAGACAATTACTGCTTCACCATATGCATCCAGCGAGACGCCGAACTACTACCCCGGCGGCGTGGTTGCAGGCCGCCCGGTTCCAGCGGGTTGGTACTCCCGCCCATGGTGGGCCGACGCACTGAGCACCGGCGTATGGATGATGGGCTACTCCATGATGTTCAACGCCATGTTCAGCGGCATGTCCGGCATCGGCTACTCGGCAGCAGCTGCTGAAAGCGGCGACTGGGGCGGCGACCATGGCGGTGGTGAGTTAGGCGGTGGTGACATCGCCGGAGATACAGGCGGTGACGGCGAAGATGGCGGCGGATTCTTCGACGGCCTCTTCGACGGCGGCGATGGCGACGACGGTCTCTTTGACTTCGATTTCGATTTCTAGTTCTCGCCCCCACACTGGGCGCCCAGCAACAGCACCACCCGAGCAATAATTAATACGTAAATTTTTGTGGCTATTTTGTACCGCTGAGCTTGGCTTCTGCTAAGTTGTTCACTCGCAACGTAGTCTGGGAACCATGTCTGTACCAATGATGAAACTCCACGACGGTAACGAAATCCCACAGCTTGGCTTCGGCGTCTTCAAGGTCGATCCAGAAAAGACCGAAGAGCTCGTCGCTGAAGCCCTGCGCGTGGGCTATCGCCACATCGATACCGCTGCCGTTTATGGCAACGAGGAGGGCGTAGGCCGCGCCATCGCTAACTCCGATGTTCCGCGCGAGGAGCTATTTATTACCACCAAGCTGTGGAATGACAGCCAGACCAACGCCGCAGAGGCCCTCGATGAGTCTCTGAAGAAGCTAGGCCTCGCCTACGTCGACCTTTATCTCATCCACTGGCCGTGCCCAGAAAACGGCAACTACGTCGAGGCATGGAAGCAGATTATTGAGCTGCAAAAGGCCGGCAAGGTCAAATCCATCGGCGTTTCCAACTTCGAGCTCGAGCACTTGGAGCAGCTGGAAACCCACACTTCTGTTACTCCGGTGGTCAACCAGGTTGAGCTGCACCCGTACCTGCAGCGTTGGCGCGAATTGGACGCTTTCCGTGCACACGGCGTCAAGATTGAGGCTTGGGGCCCACTCGGCCAAGGCCAGACGGACCTTTTCGAGATTGATGAGGTTACCGAGCCTGCCAAGAAATATGGGGTCTCCCCTGCGCAGGTCATCATCCGCTGGCACCTGCAAAATGACGTCATCTTGTTCCCGAAGTCCGCGAACCCAGAGCGTATTGCGGAAAACTTCGACGTCTTTGGCTTTGAGCTAACCGAGGATGAGATGGCTGCCATCACGGATCTGGATCTTGGCGAGGAAGGCCGCGGCGGCCCGCACCCGAACGAGTTTAACGCTAGCTAAGCAGCGCGAGAACTAGACAGCGCGAGTCTGCTTAGCTAGGCATCTAAAAAGCGCCTTCATCTCCCCTTGTCCCCCCACATCGAGTGGGCGGGCGAAGAGAAGTGAAGGCGCTTTTAGCAGTTTTGGTGCTTAAGGCTCCTAGAAGACTCTAAGCCTCAGGCAGCTCCGGGGGAATCTCAGTGCGCTCGTACTCAGCCAAGATGTCGATGCGGCGCTGGTGGCGATCCGCCGCGGACCACTCCTGCTCGAGGAAGGCATCCACGATGGCCAGCGCTTCTTCTTCAGAGTGCATGCGGCCGCCGATGCCGATCAGCTGAGCGTTGTTGTGCTCACGAGCCAAGCGGGCGGTTTCTGGGGACCAGGCCAGTGCGCAACGCGCGCCCTTTACCTTGTTGGCTGCAATCTGCTCACCGTTGCCGGAGCCGCCGAGCACGATGCCCAAGGAACCGGGATCGTTGACGGTACGCAGTGCCGCCTCAATGCAAAAAGCTGGGTAATCATCCTCAGCGTCGTAAACGTGTGCGCCACAATCGATGACGTCGTGGCCCTGCTTCTTCAGGTGTTCAACGATGACGTTCTTCATCTCGAACCCTGCGTGGTCTGCTCCTAAATAAACGCGCATGCCCCAAATCCTACAGCTTTGCCCAATCTGGCGTTGCTATGATCGGCGTTCCCCGTATTCATCCCCTGTATTAACGCTGAATCCCTCACAGCATGGCTCGCAACGTCTTAGAAAGGAGACTGGAAATGAACGAACGTTTTGGTGCACGGCTGTGCCTCGGCCTCTTTGTGGCCAGCTTGCTGTTGCTGCCAATCTTTCCGCTCTTCCTGCCGCCTTTCGTCGGACCCGTCGTCGGCACTGCTTGCGTCACGCTCGCACACATCATCCTGGGCCTTTTCTATTATTTCCGGCCAGCACGAGACCTGCGAGTAGGCCTTTGCGCACTCCTCGGCGCGGCCTCCTGGGCCACCTGGGTGTGGTGCTACTGGGAGGAATACAGTGCACAGATGTCGCTGCCTAACATCAATATCGCGGGCCTTATTGCACCAATTGCAACGCTGCTCACGATTCTTTTCCTCTCCTCGGATAGCCTCAAGTTCGGCTCCACATCCCGCGGCGGGAAGCGATATTTCGCCGTCGGAGTTGCCTTCACGGTGTTGGTCTTGGTCGAGGTGTTGTGGACCTTCCTGTTCCAAGAACAAAATGCAGAACCGACCATGTCGCCTGATATGGCCTCCTTGGCAACGGTCATCATCCTGCGCGCCGCACTAGTCATTCTCACCGTGGTTACTTGGGCCATCGCGCTTTCCACCCAAGACAAAAAGCCCCGGCGCCTGCTGATTGGCACCGGAGCTTTGGCCCTGCTGAGCTTTTTCATCCCGTTCGTCACAGCATTTTCAGCAGTATTTGCTTTCGCGGCATGGGCTAACACCCGCGTCAAGCATTAAGTTCGGGGTGCTAACCCAAGTTACTTCTGGCTCACCTGCGGCATTTCGGTGCGGGTGCGCTTTAGTTCAAAAAAGTATGGGTACTGCGCAAGGCGGACGGAAGCATCAAAGATTTCGCCGGCTTCCTCACCTTCTGGCACGCGGGTAATTACCGGGCCGAAGAATGCGGTATCGCCGAGCTTGACCACTGGGGTTCCTACTTCATCGCCGACCTCGTTGATGGCGGCATTGTGGAACTCGCGCAGCTTATCGTCAACGTCCTCTGTGTTTGCCACCTCGGCGTAATCTGCCGGCAAGCCGACCTCTTCCAGCGCCTGCGCAATGATTTCATCATAAGCGCCGAAGCCTTTCTTGCCGCCCTGCTCCTGGCCGTGGATGAGATTGCCCATCGCGGTGTAATAGGCATCGACCTTTTCAGGGGCCGCAATGGCGATCTTCGTGGCGACGCGGGCCGGGCCCCAGTTTGCCTTCATCATTTCCATGTAATCCGGGTCCAAATCACGGCCGTCGTTAAGCACGGAAAGCGACATCGGCACGAAGGTGACCTCGATATCGCGGACCTTTTCTACTTCCTTGATCCAACGGGAGGTGGCCCAAGCAAACGGGCAGCTGCAATCGAACCAAAACTTCACAGACTCAGCCATGTGGACTCCTTTTATACAAATTCATTGCTAACTGGCCCTTCCCACCCTACGGGCACGACTAAGGTGGATGCAGAAACTCAATTGCTACAAGGAGGAGTAATTAGCCTATGACCTCGATTAACCTCACTCGCGAAGAGGCCACGCACCGCTCACAGATGATCGACGTTTCCCACTACGACGTCCACCTAGACCTTGTTGGTTCCAAGGTTAATCCCGAAACGCATTTCATCTCCACGACTACCGTGACCTTTCGCGCCAAGCAGGCTGGCTCCACGTTCATCGATCTGCGCGGCGAGGAACTGCTAGAGGTTCGCTTGAACGGCGCTCCCCTGCCCACCAAGGCTTATGAAGCCGAGTACGGAATCCCGCTGTCCGGGCTGCAGGTGGCAGATTATGAGCTCAAGGTTGTAGCCAAGATTCCTTATTCCCACACCGGTGAGGGCCTACACCGCTTCGTCGATCCAGCAGACGGCAAAGTTTACCTCTACACCCAGTTTGAAACTGCCGATGCCAAGCGCGTCTTCGCTTGCTTCGACCAGCCAAACATGAAGGCCACTTATTCGCTGGCTTTCGACGCCCCGGCAGACTGGACAATCATCACCAATGGTCCCACCACCGTCGCGCCAATCGAGGGCAAGGCTGGTGCCCAAACCTGGTCCACGGAGATTGATTACCCGCTTTCTACCTACCTGATTGCCCTGTGCGCCGGCCCCTACTTCGAGGTCACCGATACCTGGAACGGCGAACTAACTGAGCACCCAGAAGGCAATGCCGCTGAGAAGGTTTCCATCCCGCTGGGGGTCTACTGCCGCGCCTCCCTAGCAGAGCACCTTGACGCAGAGCGCATCCTTACCGAAACCAAGCAGGGCTTCGACTTTTACCACCGTAACTTCGGCTTTGCTTATCCCTTTGGCAAGTATGACCAGATCTTCGTGCCGGAGTTCAACGCCGGCGCCATGGAGAACGCCGGCTGCGTGACCATCCGCGACGAGTACGTCTTTAGTTCCAAGGCCACCCACTACAAGTACGAGCGCCGCGCTGACACCATCCTCCACGAGCTGGCGCACATGTGGTTTGGTGACTTGGTCACCATGGAATGGTGGGATGACCTGTGGCTCAACGAGTCCTTCGCCACCTGGTCCGCCGCCATCTCCCAGGCTGAGGAAACCCAGTACGACACCGCATGGGTCACCTTCGCCAACGTGGAAAAGTCCTGGGCTTATCAGCAAGATCAGCTGCCCACCACGCACCCAATTTCCACCGATGCCTCCGACATCGAGACCGTGGAGCAGAACTTCGACGGCATCACCTACGCTAAGGGCGCTTCCGTGCTCAAGCAGTTACAGGCCTATGTGGGCCGCGAAAACTTCTTTGCCGGCGTGCGCCGCCATTTCAAGGCGCATGCTTTCTCTAATGCCACCTTCGACGATCTACTCGCTTCACTCGCCGAGTCCAGTGGCCGCGACTTAAGCTTCTGGGCTAAGCAGTGGCTCAAGACCACCGGCATCAACACGTTTGCAGTTGAGCTAGACACTGACGACGCCGGGGTCATCACCACCGCACAGCTGGTCCAGCGTGGCGAGACGCTGCGCACCCACCGCGCAGGCGTGGGCATCTACAACTTGGTAGACGGCAAGGCCGTTCGCACCGATCGCATCGAGATGGATATCGACGGCGAGTCCACCGATATTCCGCAGCTTGTAGGCCGCAAGGAACAAGACATCGACTTCCTGCTGCCAAACGACGATGATCTGACTTACGCGCTCATCGAGCTGGATTCCAAGTCGCTGGAATTCATGGTCGAAAACATCGACAAGTTCGCCGACCCAATGGCGCGCACTCTGTGCTGGTCCGCAGCATGGGAGATGACCCGCGGCGGCACCATGCGCGCCCGCGACTTCGTGGCGCTCGTAGCGCGCGGCGCGGCGGCAGAGACCGAGCTGGCGGTGCTCGAGCGCATCGTGCAGCAGGCGGCTTCGGCGCAATCCAACTACGCGGACCCAGCGTGGGCCAAGGAGTCGACGCTGCTTGCCGACGCCCTGCTCGCCGGCACGCAGGACGAAGACCCAGAGCGTTCCATCGTCTTCGCGCAGGCGCTGGCCAAGATTCGCCTGACCGAAGGCACCCGCGCCTTCCTGCAGGATGTTCTGAGCTCCTCCGATGACGAGGGCCTGCGTTGGTACGCAATCGCAGCGCTGGCTGCCGACGGCGCGCTTGACAATGTCCCGGCTGCCATCGATGCGCAGTTGGCGCGCGATAACTCCGCGACCGGCCACCAAGCCGCAGTGCGTGCGCGCGCCGCGGTCAACACCGCGGAGAACAAGCGCGCGGTGTGGGAAGAAATTGTCGAGGGCAAGCTGAGCAACCGCGAGCTGACTTCGAAGCTAGAGGGCCTTACCTACCCCGGCGCTGACGAGCTGTTGCCGACTTCCGAGTTCTTCGATGTGGCAGAAAAGATTTGGGCTTCCCAGTCCACCGAGATCGGACTGACCTCCGTGACTGGTCTGTTCCCTTCCTGGGCTATCTCGCAGCAGAGCTTGGATGAGGCTGATGCCTTCCTGCAGCGCGACCTAGCCGGCGGCCTGCGCCGTGCGGTTACCGAGCAGCGCGACCGTATGGCTCGTGCGCTGCGCAATCGTGCGGTAGATGCGCAGGAAGTATAAGAGGCACGCTAATTAGTCGAGGTGAGGGACCTGTCCGGGTGATGGGTCCTCGCCGACGATAACCTCCACGTTGGCGATATCGGAGCGCAAAGTTTCCTCACTTATCGCCATAACGGCGCCATCGGACTGCTTGATGACGCGGCTAAAGCGCAGCAATGGGTGCGAACGGCCCACGCCGAGCAGTTTTTGCTCCTCTGCTCGGGCGGTAGCGGCCACGATGCGATCGCGCTTGTGCGCCATTTTTAGACCACAGCTTTCTAAGGTCTCCAGCAAAGGCTGGTGGAGATCGCGCTCATCAAGATCCGGAACCAACTGCACAGGGATGGTGTACTTCGAGACGCTGATCGGGGCGTCATCCACGTAGTGCACGCCCTTGAGTTCCCACACGAGCGTGCCCTCTTCTACTCCGAAAGTCGCCGCCATATGGGAGAGCACTTCTGCCTTGTGCAACGCTACTACTTCAACGCGCGTCAGGAATCCACGATCCCGCAGCTGCAGCAGAATGCCTTCATGGCTAGTCAGGTTAAGTGTGGGCGGGACGGCGCGTACAAAGGTGCCACCGGTGCGACCGCGTTTGCGATCAATTAAGCCCTCGATCTGCAAGATGTCCAACGCGTGGCGCACGGTCATGCGGGCAACGTTGTATTCCTGGACCAGTTCGCGTTCAGTGGGGAAACGCTCGCCTGGCTTGAGTTGCTGGGTTTCGATCTTGCAGCGCAGCGAATCCGCGATCACCAAATAGGCAGGTCGGCGGCGGCTTGAAGTAGTCACAATTTCAGAAGTCTACAGCGCAGCCGAGCTTTCGCATCTCGAGCAGATGTGAATTAGGGCGAGGAAAGGCACCACCGTGGCGCACATCCCCCGCCCAAGCGTTAACTACAAATTTGCTTCGGTATTAAACCAGTTTTCTAGCTAGTTCTTGCAACTATTTTTTAAGGTTCTTGCGTTGCGCAAGCTCCACGCGCGGGCGCACGCGGATCTCGGTGAGCTGGGTGGTAGAGCCTGCATCCACCGCAGCGCGGATTGCATTGGCCACCTCGACGGGCGCGATGACGTGCGCTGGGTCGTAGTCCTGCAGTCCCTGCAACATTGGGGTATCGGTAGGGCCTGGGGCCACGGTGGAAACGCGGATACCGAGCTCGGAAAGGCGCAGGCCGTCGGCAAGCGCGTAAAGCGCATGCTTGGTCGCGGCATAGATGACATTGTCGCCGTAGCTGTGGATACCGGCACCAGAGTTGATGAAGACCACGAGGCCTTCCCCATCAGCCGCGCGCAACTGCGGCAGCAGGCGGCGGCTTAGTTCAGCGGGAACGTGGACGTTTAAGTCCATCTGTGCCTGCCAGTCCTGCGGGCGTGCGGACTCGACGGAGTGCTTATCGGCGCGAGCTGCCGCGTGTACCAGAACGTCGACGCGGTCGAGGGCCTGCAGCGGCTCTGGCAGCGCGGTTTCGGGGTCAAGAAGCTCCAGCAAGTCGAGCGCTACCGGGGTGATGTTCGCGGCTTCCGGCAGCTCCTCGGCGCGGCGGCCCAGCGCATAGACGTGATGGTCGCGCGCGAGGTCCTCAATGATCTCGCGGCCCATGCCGCCGGTAGCGCCGGTTACTACTGCGATCTTGGTATTTGCCATGATTTACTCGCCTTCCTAACTATGTTTGCGCTTATTTAGGTTTCCCGATTCTAGCGATAACGCTTCGGCACATCCGGCGCGCCGAGGGTAAGCATGAGGCGGTTGGCCCAGTTGAAGAAGGACGCAGAGTTGATGAGGTCAATGATTGCCAGGTCATCGAAGCCCACGCTGCGCAGCTTGGCCACGCATCCGGAGTTGAAGCTGAAGGGCGAACGCGTCAGCTCACGCGCGGCGTCGCGAATCACGCCCCATGCATCGCTTCCCAAATCGGCGTCGAGGCCTTCGAAAAGCAGCCTATCGATGGCCGCGGCATCGCCGCCCTCATCCTTGGAACGCTGCTGGTGCACCGAGGCGCAGAACTCGCAGCCGTTGAATCGGGAAACCACGGTGGCGGCCAGCTCGCGCTCGGCACGGCCCAAGCCGCCGTCGGTGTTGTAGAAGATATCCAAGTCCGTGAGCGTACGGGCCTTCAGCGCCGCAGCATCGCGTGCCAGCAGGCGGAAGTACTCGGAGTCGATGCGCTCCGGGCGGATGAGTGCATCGATCTGCTCTTGGGTGAACTCCTCCTTGGCCAACGGTGTAAGCCACGGCTTCCAGCCCAGCGAGTGGGCAACAAAGCCCTGCGGAGCGTGGATCTCTGGGTTAAGCGTGTGCTCGTGCAGCTGCCAGCCCGGGTCAGAAGCGCCCTCAATACGGGTGGTCTCGGGGGCGGTGGATTCATCACCACCCAAGACCTTCAGCCCGTGGATGACGCGCAGCTGGAAGGAAAGGAACGCGACGAGCTGGGACAGGCTCACGATGTCATCCTCAGACCAACCGGCAGCCTGCAGGTGGCCGATGGCCTCGGCAGAAGCGTCCTTAGGGTGGAATGCCAAAAGATGTGCAAAATCGAAAGCCGCGGCCAAGCGCTCGTCTAGGCCGGCAATCTCACCGAAGGTGATAAAGCCCGCGCCCTCGCCCGAAATATCGGCCGGTGCGGCATAAGGACCAGAAGTAGTGCCGTGCTCAATGGCGGCCTGGACGGCGCCCTGCAGAGTCTCCGTGGCCTCATCAGCAAGCAGGTCCCCGTAGAACTCGCCGGCGCTTTTAGCCTGGTAAATGCCGCTCAAGAAAGCCGCCACGGCATAGCGCTGCGCATAGCTAAAGGTGCCGGGCTCCTTTGGCTCCAGCAGGGCCTGGAAGGAAAGCTGCGCATTCGCCAAAGCATCGGGCCGGCGTGCGCGCAGCTGCGCTAGCTCCGGGCTTGCCCCGGCTAGTTGGTTGATGATGTCTGCCATGAAACTTCCTTTCCTTGTTTTAAGGTTTTTAGGCTCTTAAGGTTTTTAAGGCCTTTACCCGCCGCGTAGGAGCGGCGGTGCTTACAGCCCTAGGTTTAAGTCCCCGGCGCGATAACGCTGGCCAGGGATAGCATCGATTAGCGTGCGCGTGAACTCGGAGCGCGGGTTCGCAAATACCTCGGCGGTCCGGCCCGACTCTACCTGCTTGCCATGGGAGAGCACCGAGACCGTATCGGAGATCTGGTTGACCACGGCGAGGTCGTGGGAGATGAAGACATAGCTCAACTGCAGTTCATTTTGCAGCTGCGCCAGCAGGCGCAGGATCTGCGCCTGGACGGTCACGTCGAGGGCGGAGACTGCCTCGTCAAGCACCACCAACTCCGGTTCCACGATCATGGCGCGGGCAATGGCCACGCGCTGGCGCTGGCCGCCGGACAGCTCGCGCGGGCGGCGGTCATAGTGCTGTGGGTCAAGCGCGACGAGCTCCAGGAACTCCTGCGCGCGGGCCTTAGCCTTGGACTTGCTAGCGCCCGCGAGGTTGCGCAGCGGCTCAGCGATGGCGTCACCGATGCTCTGGCTTGGGTCCAGGGAGGAATACGGGTTCTGGTAGACGAGCTGGACGGACTTGCGCGCCTCGCGCAGTGCCTTGCCCTTCAGCTTGGTCAGCTCGGTGGTACTACCAGCTGCATCCAGCAGTTCGATAGAGCCCGAAGTCGGCGAATTGAAGAAAGAAATGGAGCGTCCCGTGGTGGTTTTTCCGGAGCCAGACTCGCCCACCAGCGCGTGGGTGGTTCCTTTCGCCACGTCGAAACTCACGCCATCCAAAGCCACGAAGTCGCCGTAGCGCTGGGTGAGGTCGCGGACCTTGAGCACGGTTTCAGCAACGGGTTCCTTGCTGGCAGGCTGCGCCACGCGCGAAGAGTGCGGGGCCTCGGCTACAGAAAGCGACGGGGCGTCGGCAAGCAGGCGGCGTGAGTAGGCATGCTGCGGGTCGGTGAGCACGCGCGCGGCCTGCCCGGACTCGCGAACTTGGCCCTTTTCCATGACGACGATGCGGTTCGCGCGGTCACCTGCCACGGCGAGATCGTGGGTGATGAACAAGATGCCCACGCCGGTCTCCTGGCGCATTTCATCAAGCAGGTCCAAGATGACCTTCTGCACCGTCACATCGAGTGCGGAAGTCGGCTCGTCGGCAATGATGAGTTCTGGCTCCAGCGCCACCGCCGCCGCGATGAGCACGCGCTGCTTCATGCCGCCGGAGAGCTCGTGCGGGTACTGGCCATAGCGGCGGTCAGGCTCGTCGATGCCCACTTTCTCCAGCAGCTTAATCGCGCGCTGCTTGCGGCTAGCGGCGCTGCCGATGCCGTGGATGGCCATGCCTTCCTCGATAGAGGCGCCGATGGTCTTGAGCGGATTCAGCGAGTTGTTGGGATCCTGCGGGATGAGCCCAATTGCGCGCCCGCGCAGCTTGCGCCACTGCGCATTGGTGTAATCGGTGACGTTGGTGCCCTTGAAGGCGATCGTTCCGGCGTCGACCTGCGCGTTGGGCGCGAGTAGGCCGATGGCGGCCATGGCAGAGGTGGACTTGCCGGAGCCGGACTCACCCACGATGGCGGTGATCTCCCCTGGGTGGACTTCCAGGCTAACGCCCTGCACGGCTGGGACTTCGCCCGCGGCCGTGGTGTAGGAGACATTCAAGTCACGGATGGTAAGCAAAGGATTATTCTGTGCAGCCTTGTCTTTAACTGTCATTGTTTTTCTAAGCCTCCGCTCGGAAGTTCTGGGATAGACGGTTGGCAGAGACCACTACGGCCACGATGGCCAGGCCCGGCAGGATGATGAGCCACCAAGCGGTGGCCATGAAATCGCGGCCTTCGGCGATGATGAGGCCCCACTCCGGGGTCGGGGCCGGAGCGCCGTAGCCCAAAAAGCCGAGGATGGAAAGCTGCAAGATTGCAGAACCAAACTGCAAAGTAGCCAGGGCGATGACCGGGGTCAGGGAGTTCGGCAGGATGTGGCGCGCCATGACCTGCATGGGGATCGCGCCGGCGCCGTAGGCGGCCTCAACGTAGTCGGAGCCGGCCACAGACATCACCTGCGAGCGGGCCAGACGGGCGAAGGTGGCAATAGAGGTCGCACCCACCGCGACGGCGGCCTGCAGGGAACCAAACCCCAGCACGATAATGATGGACAGGGAAAGCAGGATGCCCGGGATGGAAAGTAACACGTCCACCACGCGCATGATGATCGCATCCACCCAGCCGCGCAGCGAGCCGGCCAGAAGGCCCAGTAGCGTGCCCACCATAAGGCCCACTGCCACGGCGATGAGCGCGCCAATGAGTGACTGACGCGCACCATAGACCACGCGGGCATACAGGTCGCGGCCTACCGCGTCGGTGCCGAACCAGTGCTCAGAGCTGGGGTGCAAAAGAGCGACGTCGGTGCCGGCATAAGGATCCGAGTTGGTGAAAAGGCCCGGCACCAAAGCCGCCAGGAAGGCCACCGCGAGGATCACCAGCGCGAGGATGGAGGCTGGGCTGGTCCACGGGTTGCGCTGTGCGCGCGAGACGTGGTGGCGGTTGCGGCGCAGCTGCGTGGGTTGCGCGTTTGTGTTATTCGAGGTTGGAACGCTCATGCGCGGGCTCTCTTCGCGGATTCGGTCGATCCTGCAGTAGCAGTAACGGGACGGCGCAGGCGCACGTCCAGCACTGGGTAGAGCAGATCCACCACGAGGTTGATGATGACGTAAGCGGTAGCCGCGATCAGAACCACGGCCAGCAGCACCGGCGTATCGCGGTTCGAGACCGCCTGGGCAGTCATATAGCCCAGGCCGTTGCGTCCGAAGACGGTCTCCGTCACCACGGCGCCGCCTACGAGCTCACCGAAGAGCAGGCCCGCCATAGTCAGTGCCGGAAGGAGGGAGTTGCGCAAGATGTTGCGCCAGAAGATCCACGACTCCGAGGCGCCGCGAGCGCGCACTGCCTGCACGAAAGGCATCGACTGAGTCTCGTCGATGGAGCGAATCAGCACCTGGATAAGTGGTGCGGCCATCGGCACCGACAGTGTCAAGGTCGGCAGGATAAGGCCCTCTACCCCGGAAGGCTCGATGATGCGCACCCAGCCCAGCTGGAAGGAAAAGACCTGGATGAGCAGGATGCCAATCCAGAAACCGGGCAGGGAGACCATGAAAGATGGCAGCCCGCGGAAGAAGGTCGCAATCGCGCCGAGGCCCGGCAAGGTAGCCAGGAAGGCCACGATGAGCGCCACGACGATGGCCAGGCCAATCGCGCACGCGGCGAGGATAAGGGTGTGCGGGAGGGCGTCGGCAATCAGCGTCGACACCGCCGCGCCCGTCTGCGTAGAGTTACCAAAATGGCCGGTGAAAAAGCCTGCGAGCCCGGTAAAGAACTGCACGAGCAGCGGCTTATCGACGCCCATTTCCTCCCGGATGGCGACAATCTCCGCCTCCGAAAGGCCCAGTGCTGGGTCGCCAAAGCGCGACATCACGGCGTCGGAAGGCAGCGCGGAAAGCAGGAAGAAGGCCACCGTGTATGTCACGAGCAGCACCACGAGTGCCTGCCCGATGCGGGCAGCTAATTGTCGAGCAGTCATTTACTTCTCCTCCTGATTCAAGCTGACCTCGTAGAACCACGGGCGAGCCACCGACTCGGTGTGGAAACCGGAAACCTGCGGCGATACCGCGTAGACCTGCGGCTCCTCGAAAAAGGGAATGACGTAGGCCTGTTCGGTGAGGTAATCCTGCACCTCTTCGACAGCCTTCTTGCGGTCTTCAGACTTGGGGCTGGAGGTCACCTTATCCAGCAGCTTTTCCAGCTTCGCGTCGATTGGCTTGCCGTCCTCGTCCTGGTTAAGCAGGGCGTCGCGGTTGTTCACCGAGTACATGGAGGAAATAACGTCATAGTCCGCGCGGCCGACCATGATGTGGTAGAGCTGCACCTTGTCGATGGACTTCGCATCTGCGTTCTGAGTTGCCTGGTCGCCAGGGTTAATCTCGATGGCGATGCCCAGTTTGCCCAGCTGATCTTGGACCATCGTCATGACTTCCTTGGAACGCGGCTGCGGCAGCGCGGTATTCGAGCGCAGCACCAGGCGCTTGCCGTCCTTGACGCGGATGCCATCGGGGCCGGGCTTCCATCCGGCTTCGTCAATCAGGCGCTTCGATTCCTCCGGATCGAAGGTATAGGCCGCCGACTGATCCTTGAAACCCAAGCCGGTCTCGGCCACGGAAGACTTGGCCAGCGGGTAGGACTCGGAGAAGAGCACGCGGATAATTTCCTCGCGGTCGATGCCGTGAATGATGGCCTCGCGCACGCGCTTATCGCGCAGAAATCGGTGATTGAAGCGGAAGCCCAGCTGGTTGTTAATCGCATTGGTGCCGCGGGAGAAGATTTCTACACCCTTGTCTTCCAATAACGGCTCCTGCGGGGCAGAGATCTGGCGGGCGATGTCTGCCTGACCGGAGATGATGGCGCCCGTGCGCACGGATTCTTCGGCTGCCAGGATGTAATGCACGCCGTCGATGTCGGCGCGGCCCTGGTGCTCTACGGCCGGTGGCGCCCAGTCATAGTCCTCGCGGGTCTTAAGCACGAGGTCGGTGCCGATCTTCTCCTCGTCGACCACGAATGGCCCGGAACCCACGAACTTCTTTGCATTACCGGGGCCAAAGCCCTCGTTGTCCAGCTGCAGAGAGCTATCCGCGAGCAGGCCTGCATTATAGGAGGAAGTAGCCTGCAAAAAGCCCGGCGAAGGCTCGGAGAAGTAGAACTTCACAGTGTCTTCGTCGACTACTTCGCCGCGCTCATAATTGGCAATCTGCTCCGAGGCCGTCAGGGTACGCTCAGTATCGCCCAAGCCATAAAGATCGAAGTTGCGCACCACGTTTTCCGCGGTCAGCGGGCTGCCGTCGGAGTAAGTCACATCCGTGCGGATGCTAAATGTGTACTCGGTGGCGTCCTCGTTGACCTTCGGCATCTCCGTGGCTATCCATGGAGAAAGCTCGAAGGTCTCCGGGTCCTGGTACAGCAGACGGTCGGTGAGCTGATTGACCACGCCACCGTTGGGATAAAAGCCGGCCGCTGGCGGATACAGCGTGCGGAAGAACTGCGGTTCGAGATAGGTCAGGACGTTGTCTTCATCTCCAGAACCCGCGCCGGTCGATGTCGCGCATCCTGTGAGAAGTGCCGCGGCACCCACCACGCTGGCGATGGTGCGAATCAGTTTCACTTTCTAAAGCCTTCGAGTTTTAAAGAGGTTGCTATTGGCCATGTAAATTAACACAACATAGACATGTTAGTATTAATTCCATAGACAGTACGGTCTAGAAAAATTCTCAAAACGGCGAGCCTACAAGCTCGCCTCAAAGGATGAATTAAATGATTTCGCCAGATTCAACCCCCTCCATCGCCATCGTTGGCATGGGGCCTCGCGGCATCTCCGTGATAGAGCGGTTGGCCGCGCACCTCAATGCCCGCAGCGACTCTCCCGCCCTCACGCTGCATCTCATCGACGACGCCCAGTTCGGTGCCGGCCGCATCTGGGACACCGAACAAACCCAGACGCTGTGCATGAACACCCTCGCCGGTGCGGTCACACTGTTCACCGAGCCCGGCTCCACCATGAGCGCCCCGGTTCTCGAGGGCCCCATTCAGTACGAGTGGATTCAGCTACTGCGCGGCGAGCGCGAGGGCATCTCTCCAGAAAAGCAGGCGCTTTTCGACGCCCACCCCGTCACCGTCGACGAGTCCTTCCGCGCCGAAATTGAGTCCAGCCGCCCCGAGTCCAACCCTTCCCGCGCGCTCTATGGCGCTTATCTGCGCTGGGCTTTTGAGGTGGCATTGGCACAGTTGCCAGATACTGTCACCGTCTCAAATCACCCCTCCCGCGCGGTTGCTGTGCGCGAAGAAGGCACGCAGGACGTCATCGAGCTTGCCGACGGCTCTAGCGTCACCGCCGATTCCACCGTGCTGGCTTATGGCTGGCAGGTGCCGGGCCTTAACGGCTCTGAGCAGCACCTTACTGAGGCCACCGCCGCCTCCGACTCGCTCCACTGGGTACGCCCTAATAACCCGGTGGAACAGGACATTGCCGAAATCCCTGCCGGCCAAGAGGTCTTGGTGCGCGGCCTGGGCATGGGCTTCTTCGACATCATGGCGCTGCTGACCATCGACCGCGGCGGTGTCTTCCACGAAGACACGTCCACTCGCTCCGGCCTGCGCTATGAGCCCTCCGGCAACGAGCCGCATCTCATCGCCTCCTCGGGCCGCGGCTACCCCTATATTCCCAAGTCTGACTATCACTCACTCCCACCGCGCGCAAAACTTATGCGCTTCCGCGAACAACTCGCGAAGGTAGAAGGCGGCGAAATCGATTTCGGCCGCGACCTACTCCCCCACATCGCTCGCGATGCTTATGCCGAGTACTACGAGACACAGGCCCGCGTTAACTCTGCGGCACTGCAGGTTCCACTGGAAGAGATCATTGCGCGCATTGATGCGGCGAAACTTAATTCCCAAAACATCGTCGGCATCTCCCAGGAGCTCAATGCGGCACTCAAAGATGTTTCTGCCGAGCCGCTCGATCTCTCCCACTGGGTCAATCCGTTGGATGCTTTCACGGGTTCCACCGCAGAAGAGCTCACCGCGTACATCGCGGACAGCTTGGCGGACGATATCATCGCCGCCGATGCCGCTCAGGATTCCCCGCTGAAGTCTGCGCTGTGGGCGGTTGCCTCCGCCCGCAAGCCCTCTGCCATCGCAGGCTCTGAGGGCCGCCTGGACTGGGAGTCACGCACCAGCAATTACAAAGAGTTCATGGCCTTTGGCCAGATGGTCGGCTCCGGCCCACCCCTGTTCCGCGTCCGCCAGCTGCTCGCTCTCGTGGACGCTGGCGCGGTCTCCTTCTTGGGAGGTCGCCCCGCACTGAGCTGGGACGACGAATTCACGCTGACTTCCGGCCCACGCGCTGCTTCGAGCCCGTGGCTGATTGATGCGTGGATGCACTCTCCCGACGTGCGTCGCCCAGCCGACCCGCTAGCGGTATCGCTTAAGGACCGCGTTCGCCCCTTCCTAGACCATGGCAACCCCACCGGCTCCCCAGAGACCACGTGGGAGCGCAAGGTGGTTCGCCCCGACGGCAGCGTCGACCCGCGCCTGCACGTCATCGGCATCCCTACCTACTCGCAATGGCCGGATACCACCATCTCCCCGATGCCTGGTACCGACCCGCTGATGCTGCAGGAGACCGACCGCACCGCCGGCTCGCTGTTGGCGGCACTTCGCTAGCGCGCCCCTGCGCCCTTTCCATCCTCACCATTTACTCAAATACCCAGGGCTGGAAACCAAGACCTCCAGTTCGACTTCGCGGCTGATGAAAAATCCAACGAGGCTATCTAGGAGGTCTGGGTGCCCAGCCCTGGGTATCTGTTCGAGTAAGGCCGCCGCCTCCCTAACCCAACGTGTCCAATGCCTGCTCGAAGTCCGCAATAAGGTCGGCGATATCCTCGATGCCGACCGAGATGCGCACCAAGTCCGCAGGTGGAACCAACTCAGAGCCCGCGGCGGACACATGGGTCATATTCTGCGGATGCTCAATCAGCGATTCCACGCCGCCCAGCGACTCCGCGAGTGAGACCAGCTTCGTGTTCAGGCAAATCTGCTTTGCGTGCTCCTCGTTATGGAAGCGCACCGACATCATGCCGCCGAAGCCGCGCATTTGCCGTGCAGCCAATTCATGTCCCGGATGCGTCGGCAGCCCCGGATACAGCACCTGCTTTACTTCGGGCCGCGATTCCAAGTATTCGGCTACTGCCTGCGCATTTTCACAGTGCCTATCCATCCGCAGCCCCAACGTCTTAATGCCGCGGGCGGTGAGATATGCATCAAAGGGCGAAGACACCGCACCGACATTGCCTTGGAAGTACAACAAGCGCTCGTCCATCTCAGCGGAATTTGTCACCACCGCGCCGCCCAACACATCGGAATGGCCGCCCAAGTACTTGGTGGTGGAATGCACCACGTGGTCCGCGCCCAGTTCAAGCGGATTCTGCAGGTATGGAGTGGCAAAGGTATTGTCCACGACCACCTGGGCGCCGCCCTTGCGCGCGGCAACTGCGGCGATATCAGTGATATTCAGCGCCGGGTTGGTTGGGGTTTCCAGCCAAATCAGCTTGGTGTTTTCACGGATGGCCCCAGCAACCGCCGCGGCGTCGCTTGTGTCAACGATGTCAAGCTCAATCCCCCACTGGCCATAGTCGTTGTTGAGCAGGCGATACATTCCACCATAGGCATCATTACCCAAGATGGCGTGGTCACCCGGGCGCAAGATAATGCGCAACAGCGTATCGATGGCCGCCATGCCAGATGAAAAAGCCCGCGCATATTGCGCATTCTCTAATGCGGCAAGCGTTAACTCGAGCGAGCGCACCGTGGGGTTAGCCACGCGCCCGTATTCATAGCCGCCGCGCAACTGCGCCAAACCATCTTGTTGAAAGGTGGTCGAGGCATAAATCGGTACGTTGATGCTGCCCATGTGGCTATCGGGCTGGTAGCCAGCATGGATGGAGCGAGAGTGGAATCCAGAAGCACGCTTAACAGTCATGTCTGAAAATTGTAGACAAAGCTGTCCACTTTGCCCGCGGATTACTTCTTTAAATTCATTGCAGCACTTAACGCGACACTGAGCTGGAACTTTAGGAAACGCCGAGCCCGTGGGCCATGCCCAACGATTGCCTTTTACGTACCATATTGTGGTTGCGCGTAGCAGATTTGGCTAGCCCATCGTTGCTAGCCCCGTCACTGCACGCCTCTCGCACACTTTCCCCAAATAGAAAGCACTATGAGTCCTAATTTCGCACCGCATCTGACGCTCGCCCAAAGCGAGACCACTCCACAAGAGGCAGTAGATAACCTCACCGGCTTGTGGGAAAACGAAACCACCCAGGCATGGCTCGTGGATAAGCCCATCCGCGTGGCTATCATCCTTCTCATCGCGCTCGTCGGCCACTGGTTGCTACGCCGCCTCATCACGAAGCTGGCAGATAACAGCATCAAAAACGGCCGCCTGAAGTCCCAGATTCGCCCACGCCGCAAAGCTGCAAAACAGGAAACCGCACTGTCCAAATCCCACGAGGCGCGCCGCGTTTCCCGCCTGCAGACTTTGGCTAGCGTGGGCCGTTCCGCCGCGGGCATTTTCATCTGGGTCTGGGCCGTGCTCGCAATCCTGGACGAGGTCGGCGTCAACGTTGCCCCACTCGTAGCCTCCGCAGGTGTGGTCGGTGTTGCCCTTGGTTTCGGCGCTCAGTCACTGGTCAAGGACTTCCTCTCCGGCATCTTCATGTTGTTGGAGGATCAGTACGGCATCGGCGACACCATCGATTTGGGCAACGGTGTCTTCGGCGACGTTGAGTCGATTTCCCTGCGCATCACTACCGTGCGCGATATCGACGGCGCCCTGTGGTACGTCCGCAATGGCGAGATCCTGCAGGTGGCTAACCACTCCGACCACTACTCCGTGGCCCGCGTGCAGGTTCCGGTCGCGCTTTCCAACGACCCGGATAAGGCCTTTGACGTCATCTCCAAGACGGTTGAAGAAGCCGCGCTTGACGACGCCATCCGCGACGACCTCCTAGACAAGCCCGACGTCAATGGAATTTCCAGCCTCGAGGTCGACCATATGTCCTTCCGCGTCGTGGTCAAGACCTTGCCAGGAAAGCAGTGGGGCGTGCAGCGCAAACTGCAGTCGAAGATTCTCAACGCGATGCATGCCAACGACATCGATACCCCATACCCACAGGGCGTGGCCTTCTTTGACATGGACGAGGCTCCAGACGCACAGGTAGAAAGCCTCAGCCCTTCGACCCCAGGAAACGAGTCTTAAATCATGCCGTCTGAAAAGCAGCCAGCCAGCGTTTATGAGGCAATCGGCGGCATGGAGACCTTCGAAAAGTTGGTCCACGGTTTCTATGCCCAAGTCCGCAACGATGACGTCATCGGCCCGATGTACCCCGATGCCGATTGGGAGGGCGCTGAGGAGCGCCTCAAATGGTTCTTGGTTCAATACTGGGGCGGCCCGCAGCTTTTCAGCGAAAACCGCGGGCATCCGCGCCTGCGCATGCGCCATGCCCCGTATCCCGTGGACCAGAAAGCCCATGATCGCTGGTTAGAGCTCATGGGCAATTCCCTGGCGGAGATTGATGAGCAGACGATTCCGCCGGCCTATCGCCACATGATTTGGGATCACATGCAGCGCGTGGCGCAGATGCTCATCAATCGCTAGGGTTTAATCCTCCCAATTAAAGGCCCGACGCACCGGCTCAGAAATGAGCTTGCCGTCGCGGGTCATCACACCGCCGGACAAGCCTGGGAAGCGCTCGATGGCACCATCGACACCCTGCGCTGCGACTGCGCGAATATACGGCAGAGTTGCCGAGTTCAGCGCCCGCGCAGAGGTGTTGGCCACCGCGCCCGGCATGTTGGCCACGCAGTAGAACAAAGTGTCGTGAACCTTGAAGGTCGGCTCATCGTGCGAAGTCTTGCGCGAGTTCTCGAAGCAGCCACCTTGGTCAATCGCGACGTCGACAAGCACAGCTCCCGGCTTCATCTTCTTGACTGTTTCCTCGCGCACCAACTTCGGCGCAGCGGCGCCTGGCACAAGGACAGCGCCGATGACGAGATCGGCTTCTAAGAGCTCCGCCTCCAGGGTGGCTGGGTCAGAAATGAGCGTGCGGACGGTGCCCTGGTACTGCTCGTCAAAGCGCTGCAACACATGCGGATCCAGGTCCAGAACCGTCACCTCGGCGCGGAGGCCACGGGCCATCGCCACGGCCGAGGCACCGACCTGGCCACCGCCAATAACGACGACGCGGGCGGCCTGCGTGCCCGGAACACCCGACAACAGCACGCCGCGGCCGCCCTGCGTGGACAAGAGGTGATGCACGCCCTCCATCACCGCGAGACGTCCCGCCACCTGGGACATCGGAGTAAGAAGCGGCAAGGTGCCGTGGCGGTCGGTGACAGTCTCGTAGGCCACCGAAGTGGTCTTGGCTTCTACGAGGGCATCGGTAAGAGGCCGGTCCGCCGCCAGGTGCAGGTAGGTAAACACGATGAGGTCTGGGCGCAGGTAGCCATATTCGGAGGCCTGCGGCTCCTTGACCTTGACCACCATCTCCGCCTGCTCCCAAGTCTCTGCGGCGGTAGGCATGATGCGCGCACCGGCGTCCTCGTAATCGCTATCAGGGAAGGAAGCGCCCACGCCAGCGCCGGTTTCCACCAGCACCTCGTGCCCATCTTTTACGAGTGTTTGCACCGCAAGTGGGGTCAGAGCAACGCGGTTTTCGTTGTTCATAATTTCTTTAGGGACGCCAATGCGCATTCTAGAACTCCTTAAGCAAGAAAATTTTGATGGATAAACTCCTCCCCAAAGAGTAACGCACAGCACAAATGATTTCGAGTGTGATTTTTTACCACGGCTCGCGGAGGCCATAGCACACCGCTACCATCCTTAGAATGACGCAAATAAACCGTGGATTTTTCGAGCTCAGCCGCTCCTTTGGCCCACTCGGCTGGACGGCTTTCGGAGGGCCCGCGGTGCTTTTATAGCGAGTTAGAAGAGGGACAAGCGCGTCGAGCGATAAACGCTACCGAAGGGCGCGTCGACGCGTACCCACCGACCGAGGCCGGAGACACGCAGGTGGCGTGGGATATCCATGGGCGCAGCAAAACCGGGAATTAGGCCTAGGCTCGTGCAGGCAAAGATCATCCGCATGGGAATCTCAACCGCTTGCTCCGCACCACCGCTAACCGTGACCACGGTCTGATTCAACAAGCTGGCAGGCGGGCCCATCGGGCCAGAGAACTGGCGTGCTAACTGTTGGCCTTTATCCGAGAGCTCACGGACCACCTCGACGGGCAGGGTGTCGATAAGCTGAAAGCCCGTGGCTGGCGGCAGCGCACCGGGCCAAGAAGGATCGCGGGCTGGGCCTAAGTCCAGCGTCGCAGACTCAATCCCGGCGAGCACAAGCGCATCATGCAGGGTCTGCGCGGAAACCACTGCCCCATCGCGGGACACAACGGCCTCTATGCGGCGGGCGGCGACGACCTCGAACGGAGTGGTAACGAAAGCCTCGACGGTCTGGGCGTCGAATTGACGCAAGCGCACCACTGCCGAAGCATCCAACCCCACCGCACGTGCGAGAAGGGCCCGCAAACCAGGTCCACCACTTAATAATTCGAGTAATTCATGAACCATGGTCTGCGGGCCCTCCTAGACAAACTGCTCACGCATCGAGCCGGATTTGGCTCGCGCTATGCGTCCAGCTTAACCAAAGCATTCTCCGTGATGATTTTCTTTTCTTCCTCGGAGACGGGACGCGGCGCCTGCGTTACCTTATCGATGACCACCTGGGTGCAGGTGACCACGCAAGTTACGTTGCCAGCACCGTCTTTGATTTCCTGCCGGGTGGTAAACGAGGTATTGCCTAGGCGTACTACAGCAGTCTCTACGGTGACGGTGGAATTCTTTCCATCCCACTTCAGCGGGCGAACATAGTCGACGTCGAGATGACGCACGAACGCAATGAGTTCCAAACCCTGCTTGTAGAAATGGTCCATGGCAAATGCCAGGCGGGCCTCCTGCGCCAACTCGATATAGTTGGCGTTCATCATGTGGCCGTACATGTCGAAGTCCGACCACCGTACGCCTACAGAATGGGCGTGCACCTTTTCAGAAGACATTGATTCCTTTTACTAGCTAGTAGTCACTCTTATCGGGTCAGCTTGCGGTGGGTAACACGGCTCGGGCGAGCAGCGTCTTCACCTAGGCGCTCGATCTTGTTCTTTTCATAGTCACCGAAGTTGCCCTCGAACCAGAACCACTGGCCTTCTGCAACATTGCCCTCCCACGCGAGGATGTGGGTACAGGTGCGGTCCAGGAACCAGCGGTCGTGGGAAATGACCACTGCACAGCCCGGGAACTTCTCTAGAGCGTTTTCCAGGGAGCCCAGGGTCTCGACGTCCAGGTCGTTGGTTGGCTCGTCGAGGAGGATCAGGTTGCCGCCCTCTTTCAGGGTCAGCGCCAGGTTGAGGCGGTTGCGCTCACCACCGGAGAGCACCTTGGAAGGCTTCTGTTGGTCCGGGCCCTTGAAGCCGAATGCGGACAGGTATGCACGAGAAGGCATTTCGTTCTGGCCGACGTGGATGTAATCCAATCCGTCAGAAACGACCTCCCAGACGGTTGCCTCTGGGTCAATGTTCTCGCGGCCCTGGTCAACGTAGGACAGCTTGACGGTCTCGCCAACCTCGACGGTGCCCTCGTCCGGCTGCTCCAGGCCAACGATGGTCTTGAACAGGGTGGACTTACCGACGCCGTTCGGGCCGATGACGCCCACGATGCCGTTACGCGGCAGGGTGAAGGAGAGATCCTTGATCAGGGTGCGACCGTCGAAGCCCTTGACCAGGTTCTTGACCTCAACGACCTTGTTGCCCAGGCGTAGAGGGGTAGGAATCTGGATTTCTTCGAAGTCGAGCTTGCGGTACTGCTCAGCCTCAGCAGCCATCTCCTCGTAGCGCTGGAGACGAGCCTTGTTCTTTGCCTGACGTGCCTTGGCACCGGAACGAACCCAGGCGAGCTCTTCCTTCAGGCGCTTTTGCAGCTTCTTATCCTTGGCGCCAGCAACCTCGAGACGCTCGGCCTTCTTCTCCAGGTAGGTGGAGTAGTTGCCCTCGTATGGGTAGAGCTTGCCGCGGTCAACCTCACAGATCCAACCCGCGACGTGGTCGAGGAAGTAACGGTCGTGGGTAACGGCTAGGACGGCACCCGGGTAGTCAGCAAGGTGCTTTTCCAGCCACTCCACGGACTCGGCGTCCAGGTGGTTGGTTGGCTCGTCGAGCAGCAACAGGTCAGGCTCTGAAAGCAGCAGCTTCGCCAGCGCAACGCGGCGGCGCTCACCACCGGAAAGGTTGTTTACCGGGGCGTCGGAAGGCGGGCAGCGCAGAGCTTCCATCGCCTGCTCAATCTTGGAATCAACCTCCCAGGCGTCGGCAGCGTCCAGCTCCTCCTGCAGCTTGCCCATTTCTTCCATGAGCTCGTCGGTGTAGTTCGTAGCCATCTCTTCCGCGATAGCTTCGAAGCGCTGCTTCTTCTCGAAGATGTCACCGAGGCCCTCTTCCACGTTGCCGCGGACCGTCTTTTCCTCGTTGAGCGGTGGCTCCTGCAGGAGGATGCCCACGGTCTTGCCCGGGTCGATGAATGCTTCACCGTTGGAAGGCTGATCAATGCCGGCCATGATCTTCAGAATGGAGGACTTACCTGCACCATTCGGGCCGACGACACCAATCTTGGCGCCTGGGTAGAAGGCCATCGTTACGTTGTCGAGAATGAGCTTCTCGCCGACTGCCTTACGCACGTTTTTCATCGTGTAGATGAATTCGCCCATGTTTCACCCTTTGCTTGAACTTAGGAATGGTTTATAACACAACAAAGAGTACATGACATGGATGTACCTAGCGCCCCGGGCTGGGATTAGCGTGTGATTTCAATCCCCCGCTTTGCACCTCCCCGGGGCGCCCAGGTCGCAGGCATCCACAAGGCGGTGCTTAGCTGCCTACCGATTGCTCGGCGGGCGCCTCGGCCTCCTCGAACGACTCCTCGGCTGCATTCGCCTTACTATGCGCAGCTTGACGGCGATCGGCTGCGGTGTCGTGCTTATCGTCATGGTCTTGGGTGCCGGCACCTGCGGCCATCGACGCCGTCCTGTCCACATCGACTTCCGGCATCGTCTCGCCCGAAGCAGGTGCCTCCAATCCGTCGGTTTCATAGACGCGCTCGAGCTTGCGGGAGGAGATAACGTAGCGGTTTAGGTCTAGGCCGACATAGAAAGCCTTGATAAAGGTGCGGAACTTATTCTGGCCATCGGGCGCCAGCCAGGAATCGGAGCAGACCGAGCCGACCACGATGACCGGCATTCCGCGGTGCAATGACTTCTTAACGTTGATCGCGAACTGACCCCACAGCTCCACGTCGATGTAGATGAGGTCGGTATCGCGCCACTCACGGACTCCGTTGTCCGCATTATCCACCGGGATGCGGCGGGAGGATGCCACGCGCAGGCGCGCCTTGTACATGTCGGTGTTGACTTTGATGAGCTCGGGTTCGTGCGTGAGATGGCCGGTGATGGTGATTGGTAGCTGAGACATGTGCTTTAGAAAATCCTTTGCTGAGCTAGCGAAACTTGTGAGTACAGGTCTTCCTGCCTCGCGGTGTTTTAAGAAGGTCGTGTAAATACCTTCCTTGCTCGAATCATCGCTAGCGTCCTAGCACTGCCACAAGGGCCGATTTTCCTAGCTGTGGATAACTTGTTGGAAGCATCAACAAAAGTTAATCCCCTGCCCGAAACGGCAGGGGATCTATCCACAAAAAGAACTTCGCTCAGAAAAATAACCGGCTCTACTGCAACGATTACTGCTGCCGGAATCCAGTGGCGTCGCCCTCACTCATGCGGCGCAACATTTCGTTGTAATCCTCCAACTCCGCATCGCCGTCAACCTCTGCCTTTGCATCGTGGCGGCGAGCGGTAGCACGGTCATCGCGCAGCCAGTCCAAAAAGAGTTTGCCAAAGACGATGACTAACGGGAACTGGCCAAAGCCCCACGCGATGCCGCCGCCCACGCGCTGATCCTGCAGCAAGTCCGGGTGCCACGGCAGCCCCAGCGACTCATAAAACTCCACGCCGAGCACGCTCTGCAGCTGCATCAAGTAGACGCCGGCGAAAAGGTGCAGCGGCATCGAGAAGAACAACACCAGAAGGCGCAGGTTAGTCGGCGCGCGGAACGGCAACGGATCCGGGCCGATAACCTCCCAGTAATAGATATAGCCCGAGGCCAAGAAGACCCAGTTCATGATTACGTGGCCGGCATGCTCAGAAACCGCGAACTGATACAGCTCCGGATAAAGGTAGAGCACGTACAAAAAGGTCAGGAACTGAATCAGATTGACCGCCGGATGGGTAAGAAACTTCAAAAGCTTCGACTTAGTTACCGCCACCGCCAGGTCATGGACAGTGGGACGCCCCGGCGCGCCGGGCTCAAAGGCCTCCATCACCAAGGTCAGCGGTGCGCCGAGCACGAGGAAGAGCGGAACCGCCATGGAAAGGAGCATATGCCCCAGCATGTGCATGGAATAAAGCGCCGGGATATAAAGGCCGATGCCCGAGCTCATGATGAAGGTCAAGCCTAAGGCGCCCAGCATAAACCAGGTGGTTCGGACCCGCGACCAGTTAAGGCCGCGGCGGCGCAAGCGCAGCAGCGCGTAACCATAGGCGGCAGCAAGCACGAGCCCCAAAGTGCCAAACATGAGGTCGTAGCGGTACATGGTCCAGACATTGGTCACCGTCGGGGCGTCGAGAAGCTCGTAGCCCAAGAGCACCTGCATGTTGTTCAGGTTCGGATCGCGCGGCGGCGGGGGCGGCGTGCGGCCCATGGAAATAGCCACGCCCACGGTGGCGGCCATCACGAGGATTTCCACGAATGCGACGCGGCGAAAAAGCAGCGGACGGCGCTCCAGCTGCGGCATGGTGATCTGGCGATGCGCTAGTCCAAAGACGGCAAGCAGGACAGTAAGCACCGCCTTGGTGACGATGATGAGTCCATAGCGGGTGCTAAACAGGTCTGCTAGCTCAACGCGGATGAGCGCATTAATCACGCCGGAGGCGGCCATAGCTACGATGGAGATGAAAGCAACCACCGAGTAGCGGCGCACAGCCGTAGGCATGTCTGGTCCCAGACGGCGACTATGGGCTATAAGCCCCAGCAATCCGCCCACCCAAAGCACCATGAAGAAAAGGTGGAAGAGCAGGGAGTTCGTGCCGTAATCATGGTCGCCGCCGGAAGCAGAGTGACCTTCCATGCCGAGGGGCACAATCTGCATGAGTGCGAAGAAAAACGCAATAGGCTGCAGGGACCATTTCTTAGAAACCAGGCCCAGCACGCCGGCAACAACCGCGATGGAGGCGGTGACCAACCAGGCCTGGGAGGTGGAAATGCTATCCAGCGCCATGCCCATCAGCTGCGGGTTGAGGACTTTGAGGAAAGGTGTGCCCGTCAGATCGGACATAACCAGCGGCACTTCCAGCAGAGATACCACTGCCACGCCAAAAGCCGCCAGGGCGCCGGCGCGGGCGGCGATGTGTCCATCGACACTTAAGCGCGACTCAATGAGACGATCATTGTCTTTCTTAGGAATTTGCGGCGCAACGAGAAAGGCTGAAACCATGTACGAGCCCACCGACAGCGCCATTAAAATCCAGGCGACGCCGCGGAAAAATGGCAGGCCGAATGTGGTCAAACGCCCGGGATCGGGAATGCCCAATGCCGCGAGTGACTCCGCCAGAAAGAACAGGGAAATAACGCCAGCAACCAGCCCGGCAACGATAAGAGCCGCGAGATAGACCGTTGTAGCACCTTTGGCGCCACGCTTTCCACCTTTGAAAACTGTGTTCTTGGACGCTGCGCCCTGCGCCGGCGAAACCGTTGTCGAAGCCGCGCGAGCCGCTGAGCTGGCAGTTTCTTCCCGTTTTTCCATAGGCGCAGTCTACCGCCCAAACCGTCTTCTTACCTAAAACGAATAATCTTTTAAGTTCTGGCATAATTATTCGTTATGGATTCACGCCAGCTACTCTACTTTCGTTCCGTAGTGGACTACGGATCTTTCACTCATGCGGCTGAAGCTCTAGATATGACTCAGCCTTCTCTAAGTCTCTCTATTCGTAAGCTCGAAAAGGAGCTTGACGTTCAACTCCTGACCCGCGGCCGCGCCGGTGTTAAGACCACCGAAGCCGGCGACTACCTCTATTCCATCGCCGCGAAGATGGACACCCTGCTTAGCGACGCCGCACAGCGCATCACCGAGATCGCCAGCGGCGCCGCCGGCAGCGTCTCTATCGCGTCTGCGCCGGAGTTCAACTGGCTGTTTATGCCAGAGGTTCTTCACCGCATGGTGGATCGCGCCCCTGAGGTCAACATCTTCTTGGACGATCCAGAACCGACCATAACCCTGCGCCGCGTCCTCGAAGGCTCCATCGACCTAGGCCTGATGCCTTCGACTGACCCACACGCATTTGCCCAGCGTTACCACAACGAGCTGAACGTCCATGTAGCCAGCGAGATGGAATTCCGCGTCGCCGTACCGGATCGCCTCCAGCACCTGCCCAACCCTGTTTCCCTTCACGACATCGCGGAAGAAACGTGGATCCTGCCTCCACGCAACCCTGAATTCGTTGGCCTTCCAGAGCTGCTGGACCAGGTCTTTGCCAAGCACCCGGACGCCGTCCCTAACCGCGTCCAAGAAATCTCTACCCTCCAGACCGGCCTCCCACTGGTTTCCGGCGGCATCGGTGTGTGCCTTGTCCCGAGCTCGGCACAGGCGCTCAACCACCGCGGCATTCACCTCCGCGAGATTGCAGAAGGCATCCCACCGATGCAGTCCTTGCTCATCTACCGCCGTGAACGCGACCTTTCCCCTGCCGCCAACCAGCTGGTAGATCTCATCCTTTCCGTAGGCGGCGAGAGCGAAGAAACCCTTCTTCACAAGTCCGTCCACTCGGCAGAAGCGGACAAGGCCTAAGACGCTAAGCCCTACTTTTAGTACGCGAGGCTGGCTGGTCTAAGATGAAAGCCTAAGCCTCCATAGCTCAGCGGATTAGAGCAGTGGGTTTCTACCCCATGTGTCGCGGGTTCGAGTCCTGCTGGGGGCACCGCCGAAAAGGCCACTTCACTGGGAAGTTTCTTCCACAGATTGGTGGCCTTTTCTTTGGTTTTATCGGTCTGGCTTAGTAAGCGCGCCTAAAATAACAAGCATGGATATCACGCTGGCCACCTTCGTCACTGCCCCAGAAGAAGCGCTCATCGGCATGCGTTTTACCAACGCATGGGCGCCTTCGCCGGAATACGCACAATCGCGCAACTCGGTTCTGACCGGCCAGTATCCGCAGCGCGGCGCCACGACCCGCATCACCGATATCTTCCGCGAGGCCGGCTACCTCATCAGCGAGGACATCGACTCGGCCCCCGGTACTGCTGAGCAGCCCGTGTTCCGACTGCTCGAGGAGCCTGCGGAGCCGGCGCGGTTGCGCGACGTCGCCAAGCACAGCGTCCTTGCTGTGTGTTCCTTAAGCGGCGGGCCCTCGCCGATGTCGCTGTCGTGGCCGGGTGTTACGGATCAAAAGCTGGTGGAGCCGTGCCCAGAGCTAGTCTCCCCGATGGACTTGGCGCCGACGCTTGCTGCCATCGCGGGCCTTGATGTGCGCCCGAATGCGCATCTTTCCTTCGACGGCCTCAACCTCGTTCCCGTCGTGCGCTACGGCGCTTCCGGGCACGCGGCGTTGTTCTTCGACAACGGAGTGCGCATGCAGGACGCGGTGCTTATCGACGACGTCGCCAGCCCCGCACACCACGCCGCCAGGCTCCGCGATGAATGGGAAACCTGGCATAGGTTCATGGGCTTTGGGCCACTGCAGTAGGGCTTAGCTACCTACCGGCATCACAACCCACAGGATGAGATAAGCCAGCACACCGGAAAAGCCTGCCAAAGTGGCAACAACGAAGAGGATGCGCACCAACGTGGGATCCAGATTGTAGGTCTGAGCAATGCCGCCGCATACGCCTCCGATGTAGCAATCCGTGCTCGAGCGGGTCAAACGGTAATTCATGATTGTCCTTTCTTCTTAGTGTGCGCCCTCCATTAAAGCTTTTCAGCAGGCCACACGCATCAGGTAAACCCCCGAGAATCACCCTGATGTTTTGCTTTCGTCTACGCTGGTTGAAAACTTCTTTTCGGCGAAAGGACACAATCACTATGGCTAAAAACGCAGGTCTTCCCGCACCCACCCGCAATTCCTATGCGCTGCTTACGGGCGCTAGCCAGGGCATCGGCGAGGCGATGGCGCGCGATCTCGCCGCCCTCGGATATAACGTCATTTTGGTGGCGCGCCGCCAGGAAGTCCTCGAGCACATCGCGGATGAACTGAAGTCGAAGCACGAGATCGATGCGATCGCTCTGGCCGCCGACTTAGCAAAGGAAGCCGACGTCGACCGCGTCATCGAGTTCATGGCCGGCAAAGAAATTTCCATCATCGTCAACTCCGCGGGCATCGCCAGCTTTGGCAAATTCATGGACCAGGACTGGGACTATGAGAACAAGCAATTCGATCTCAACGGCAAGGCCGTGCACCGCCTGACCCGCGCCGCTTTGGACCAGATGCTGCCGCGTCGCTCCGGCGCTATCTGCAACGTTGGTTCTGCAGCGGGCAACGTCTCGATTCCGAACAACGCCACCTATGTATTTACAAAGGCAGGCGTCAACGCTTTCACCGAGGCGTTGCACTACGAGCTCAAGGGCTCTGGCGTCAGCTGCACCTTGCTAGCCCCCGGCCCGGTGCGCGATGCCGTCATCCCGGAAGAGGAGCAGTCCATCGTAGATAAGGTAGTTCCTGACTTCCTGTGGACCACCTACGAGTCCTGCTCCGCAGAGACCCTAGAGGCTATGGCTCGCAACCAGCGCCGCGTGGTACCGGGCCCGCTGTCGAAGGCCATGAATACGCTTGGCCAAATCATCCCTACCCCGATTGCCGCACCGCTCATCGGCAGCTTCTACTCAAAGATGGCCTAAGGCACTCCCACCCTTTCCGCGGTCCTGCTTTTGGTGTGCCTTACTCGGTTGCAGAGGAAGAGCGAGCGTTCTTGCGGTCTACCCAGAAGTCGGCGTTCTTGATGCCCAGAGCTTCAGGGTCGAAAACCGGATCCTTGCCAGCCTTCTTCTGCGCGCTGTAGTCCTTGAGGCACTTGAGTGCCGGGACCTGGAGGAAGAGGACGGCGATGATGTTAAGCCATGCGGTGGCGCCCACTCCGATGTCGCCCAATGCCCACGCGGAGCCCGGGGTGGTGGTGGCACCAATGATGACGGAGATGATGATGAGGACGCGCAGGACCCACACCAGCGCGCGCCGTGCGCCAGCATTCTTGATCCAGCGGTTGAAGTAGGTGAGGTTGGTCTCTGCCATGTAGTAGTAAGCCAGAACGGTGGTGAAGGCGAAGAACGCGATAGCAATTGCCACGAAGGAAGCGCCGACACCGTTGAATACCGAGTCCATACCGGATTGAACGAAGCCTGGGCCGACCTCAATGCCGTCAGGCAGGGAGCCGGCGTAGCGAACGGCGCCGTCCTCGGACTCGCCTTCGAAGACCTTGTACATGTCAGTGGAGATGATGATGAAGGCGGTGGCCGAGCAGACGAAGAGGGTATCGACGTAGACGGCGAATGCTTGAACGAAGCCCTGCTTTGCTGGGTGGGAAACCTCAGCAGCTGCTGCCGACTGCGGGCCGGTGCCCTGGCCTGCCTCGTTAGAGTAGATACCGCGCTTTACGCCCCACATGATTGCAGAGCCCAGCATGCCCGCGAATCCTGCTTCCATGTCAAATGCAGACTTGACGATGAGGCCAAAAACGTGTGGGATGTCGCCGAAGTTCATGAACAGGATGGTCAGCGCGATGATGATATAAGCGCCTGCCATGAATGGAACGATGAGCGAGGTGAAGTTAGCGATACGCTTGACGCCGCCGATGATGATGAAGGCCAAGACGCCAGCCAAGATGACTGCGGACCAAGTGACGTTGACGCCCCAGGCGTTCTCCACTGCAGCGGCCACACCGTTGGCCTGGATACCTGGGAGGAAGTAGCTGGTAGCCAAAATCATGGAGACAGCGAAGATGACGCCGTAGACCAGCATGAACGGGCCCACAGAGGTGTGGCGGTAAGCCTTTTCGATGTAGTACGCCGGGCCACCACGGTACTCACCGGTGTCCTGATCCTTTTCCTTGTAGACTTGGGCGAGAGTACATTCCACGAATGAGGTAGCGGACCCCAACAGCGACACCGCCCACATCCAGAAGACAGCACCTGGGCCACCGAAGGCGATCGCCGTGGCAACACCGGCAATGTTGCCGACGCCGACGCGACCGGCGAGCGAAATCATCAGGGACTGGAAGGAAGAAACACCGGAGTCTGACTTCTCGCCGTTCTTCAGCTGCGCAATCATGTCGGGAATACAGCGAATCTGCAATCCCTTGGTCACGAACGTGAAGTAGACACCGGCGCCCAAGCACAGGAACACGAGTGCTGGGGACCAAATGAGGGAGTTGAGAGCATCCAAGAACCCGGCCATATGAGGGAACCTACTTTCTAAAATTGTGAGCTCTAACATAAAAGGTGACATAAAGAATCATGCACTACTTCAATCGAACTTTGTGAGGATAATCACGAAAATGTTTTGGAAGAATCTAATTCTTCACATTACCTGTCGGTTGACCGAAATTTAATGCACAGCTCAAGGACCGTCAATACCGCTAAGACGAACCATTTAGAAAAACTGAACTATCTGCACCAAAACACACCCTTTGCCTCCCCCCGCCACACCTTCCACGCCGGTGGATTAAATCAGACGGTGGGAAGGGAGGCGTCGACAAGCGCGGCTCTAGGAAGACTAAGGTTAAACCCATGACTGACATCGCCCCGAAGAATGACCGACTCGTCTGGATTGACTTGGAGATGACCGGGCTCGACCCGAAGCGCCACGTCATCGTGGAGGTGGCCGCCATCATCACTGATGGCAACCTCAACGTCATTGGTGAGGGAATCGACCTAGTGGTCCATGCCACGGAAGCGGAGCTCGCTGAGATGGATGACTTTGTCACCAACATGCACGCCAACTCCGGCCTGGATAAGGAAATCCGCGAATCCACCACCACTCTGCGGGAAGCCGAAGATGCCGTCCTGGCGCTCATCGCTGAGCACTGCGACCCCGAGCATCCCGCCCCCCTGGCAGGCAACTCCATCGCCACCGACCGCACCTTCATTCGCGCCTACATGCCGCGCTTGGATGAAGCGCTGCACTACCGCATGATTGACGTTTCCACCATCAAGGAGCTCAGCCGCCGTTGGTTCCCGCGCGCCTATTACAACCAGCCAGACAAGGGCATGGCGCACCGCGCGCTTCAGGACATCATCGAGTCCATCCGCGAGTTGGACTACTACCGCCGCAGCGTCTTCCGCACCGACGAGGGCCCCTCTTCCGAGGAAGCAGCCGAAGCAAAAGCGTCAACTACCGCCGATTACCAGGCGTTTTTGTAATTTACGCAGCGTGAGTTAATCTTATCCGTGCTGCTTTTAAGGCAGCGATGGTGGCTGTAGTTCAGCTGGTAGAGCACCAGGTTGTGATCCTGGGTGTCGCGGGTTCGAGCCCCGTCAGCCACCCCGATGAGGGCCCTAACCTGTTATTTATTCAGGTTAGGGCCCTATACTTTTCTCGCGCTATTTTTTAGCCCCATGGATTAAGGTGGCCAATTGTGTTTGGGATTTCTCGCTTCCCCACTCAGCCTTTGCCACGCTATGACCAAAGTGCCCAAAGAGCCGCAGCACAAATCATCGCGGCCTATTCCACGAGCTTTTCCTTTGCCTCCGAGCTGCTCGCTCCCCGCACACGCACCGATATCCGCAATCTTTATGCCGTGGTTCGCATAGCGGATGAAATCGTCGACGGCGCCGCAACCGCCGCGGGCCTTAACACAACAGAAGTCGAACAGACCCTCAATGCATACGAAGAGGCGGTTCTGCGCGCGCCTTCGCAACGCTTTCACACTGATCCTGTTCTGCATGCCTATGGTATTTCCGCCAGGCGCTGCGGGTTCAGAGATGAACACATCCGGGCCTTCTTCGCATCGATGCGCCGCGACCTTCACCAGTGCGATTACGCCGACGAGGAAGATCTCGAGGCCTATATCTATGGCTCCGCGGAGGTCATTGGGCTTTTGTGCCTGTCTGCTTTCTTGGTTGATCATCCAGTTTCTGGCCCCGAGCTGAGCCAGCTCGAGACGGGTGCACGGCGCCTCGGCGCCGCCTTTCAGAAGGTCAACTTTTTGCGCGACCTCGGCGCGGATACCGCACAACTTGGCCGCAGCTACTTCCCGCGAGCAGGCCACGGCGGATTGAGCACGCAGGACAAAGACCTGCTCATCGCCGATATCCGCAGCGATCTCGCCACTGCCCGCGCCGTTACCGGCAAGCTTCCATTCTCTGCGCGTGTAGGTGTCACCGCCGCCACTGACCTTTTCGAGGCTTTGACCAACGACCTTGCAGCACTGCCTGCCGACGCCGTCTTTTCCCAACGCACCCGCGTCAGCACCCCACGCAAGCTGTCACTTTTAACCCGCGCCACCTTGCGTTCTTTAAGAAAGAGCAACTGATGAAACTGCCCCGACTTTCCACCATCCGCGCCAGCGGGCAGCCCGAGACCGTCATCGTCATCGGGGCAGGCGTCGCCGGCCTTGCCACCGCAGCGTTGCTTGCGCGCGATGGCAAGAAGGTCACCGTGGTGGACAAACTAGAAGAAGTGGGCGGCCGCGCGGGCAGCCTGACAGAAGCGGGCTTTCGTTGGGATACGGGCCCATCCTGGTACCTGATGCCAGAGGCATTCGACCACTTCTTTGAGCTCTGTGGCACGTCCACGCAGGCAGAGCTCGAGCTTATCGATCTCAGCCCCGCCTACCGCGTCTACAACGACGATGGTGACTTCCTCGACGTCGAGACCGGCGTTGAGAAAGTCGCCAAACTCTTCGAGTCCATCGAGCCCGGCGCCGGCGCCCACATCCGCGCCTACCTCGCCCAGGCCAGCGACATCTACAACGTGGCACTATCGAAGTTCCTCTACACCACTTTCAGCAGTCCCCGCGAGCTTTTAGGCTCCACGGTTCGCTCCCGGCTAGGTATGCTGGCGCAGCTACTTGTCCGGACCTTGGACAAACATGTGGCGAAATCCTTTAGCGATTACCGGCTACGCCAGGTGCTCAGCTATCCGGCGGTGTTCTTATCCAGCGAACCCGCGGCGGCGCCGGCGTTGTACTCGCTGATGAGCCACACGGACTTGGTCGAGGGCGTGCGCTACCCGCTGGGTGGCTTCGATGCGGTGGTGCGCGCCATCGCCAAGCAGGCCCAGCTCGCCGGCGTGCAGTTCCGCTTGGGCGCGGAGGTCACCAGCATCCTCACAGCGGGCGCCTCCCCGCGCGCGACGGGCGTGCGCATCACCGACGCCTCTGGCACGCAAAAGCTGCTTGCCGACGCCGTGGTTTCCGCCGCCGATCTTCACCACACCGAGAACACGCTCCTCCCACAACGCCTGCGCACCTACCCGGAAAAGTACTTTGCCGGGCGCGATGCGGGGCTTGGAACCGTGCTTGTGCTGCTCGGAGTGAAGGGCAAACTTCCGGAGCTTTCACACCACACGTTGTTGTTTAGCAAGGACTGGGCGCCGGACTTCCGCGCGGTCTATCACGGCCCTGAGCCAGCCCGTCCGCTGGACTGTTCGCACTCCATCTACATCTCCAAGACTTCGGCAACGGACCCCGATGTGGCGCCGGAAGGTCACGAGAATCTCTTCGTGCTCGTGCCAGTGCCGGCTGATTCCACGCTGGGACACGGCAACGCCTACCGCGATAGTCCTTCCGCCCGCGTGGAGGCCATTGCTGACGCTGCCGTAAAGCAGATTGGGGATTGGGCCGGTATCGCAGACTTGGAAGAACGCATCGTAATCCGCCGCACGCTGGGCCCAGCGGATTTCGCAGAACGCTATCACGCGTGGCGCGGCGGCTCGATCGGCCCGGCGCACACGCTAGCGCAGTCTGCGTTCCTGCGCGGAAAGAACATCTCTTCCAAGGTTGCCGGGCTTTACTATGCTGGTGCCACGACAGTGCCCGGAGTGGGCGTGCCGATGTGCCTAATTTCCGCCGAGAACGTGCTCAAACGCATGCACGGCGACGCCACGGCGTCACCGCTGAGCTCCTTTTATCCTGCTTAAAGCTCTGCTTTAAGCGTTCGCGTTGGTATTGCCCTTGGACCAAGTCTCCCAGTCCATGTTCCAATCGCCCAAACCATCGAATGGGTTGAGCTGCGCACCGCCAGTGTTGAAGACGCGGACGATGTCGCCGCGCTTGACCACAGACTGGAACCACTGCGCGGCCTCCGGGGAGAGGTTGATGCAGCCGTGGGACTGGTTGTAGACGCCCTGTGCGCCGATGGACCACGGTGCGGAGTGAACGTAGATGCCGGAGTAGGACATCTGCGTAGCGTAATTGACGGAGGTGCGGTAGCCGCCGGCGTCGACAGCCAAGCCAAAGGTGCTGGAGTCCATGACCAACGACTCGTACTCATCGCCGATGATGTAGCGGCCATTCGGAGTATCCCACTGGCCATCGGTGCCCAGGGAAACCGGAATCTCGCGCAGCAGTTGGCCGTTCTTAAATACCTTCATAGTCTTGGTGGCGTTGTCCACCAGGGAAATCACACGGTCACCGATGGTGAAGTTGGTGGAAGCGTCCTCGCCGCCATAGATGCCGCCGCCCAAGTTGCGGCCGTAGAGATCAACGTTGACCTCAACCTTGGTGCCTGGCTGCCAGTAATCCTTCGGACGCCAGCGCACTTCCTGGTCATTGATCCAGTAGAAAGCGCCTTCAACCTCTGGGGTGGTCTTGACGGTGATTGCTTCCTCGGCAGCCTTGCGGTCGGTGACGTAGTTGCCAAAGCGCACGCCGATGACCTGACCAACGCCCACTTCGGCGCCCGGAATCGGGGAAAGCGCAACCTCAGAGACACCCGCCGACTGTGGAGTGCTGAAGGTGATGGTCTTTTCGTTTCCATCAACGTCGGCGGCTTTGATTGTGTAGGTGTGGTTATAGCCCAGAACCTCATCGGTGGACCAGGTCTTCGCGTCAGAGGAAAGCTTTTCCGCAACCTCAACGCCAAGCTCATTGGTCATGGTGACGGACTTCAGCTTACCCTCGGTCTTTACCGTGACGAGCTCGGAAGGATCGACGTCTTTCGCACCGTTTTTAACGGAGAACTGCAGATCCTTTGCCTTTGGCGCTTGCGATTGCTCTGCACCACCCTGACTGCCATCAGCGGACGCGGCTTGTTCAGCGGCATTATCTTGAGCGGAAGAATCAATGGTGCACGCTGCCGCAACAGTGGCTGTTAGGGCTACAGCGGTAGTGGCAAGGACACGACGAGCGAGAGGGAGGGAATTAAACACTTGGGCCCTTTAAAATTTGTGTATATAAGACGGTCAGAATTTCTCAATTAGCGTATATCGCACACCTTCAAAACACCACACGGCGCTTCACGCGTTAATCAATTGTTATAAGAAGAACACCCCTGCCCCACCCACCTTCTTCGACGGCAGATCTTGAAGCCCTATAAACCATCATAAAACGCCCTAAAAACACACAATGGCCTGGCGATTTTACAGTTTTGAATAGTGGGTGTTAAAGTTATTTCTCGTTGCACGGCAGGCAAACAAACCAGCCAGACAACATAAGCGCCATTAGCTCAATTGGCAGAGCAACTGACTCTTAATCAGTGGGTTCGGGGTTCAAGTCCCTGATGGCGCACAATACAGAATCTCGCGGTTTCCTTTCACGGAGGCCGCGAGATTTTTTATTCCGGAAACGCCCTTAACCTTCGCCGGAGGGATATGCGACAGAAAGTGTGTCTGTGC
>NZ_KV793671.1:0-52673 GCF_001808545.1 Corynebacterium sp. HMSC077D03 | reverse complement strand
CCCCCCGCCGACGGGAACCACCATGGTATCCAGGGACTTGCCCTGTGCTGACAGTTGCGCAAGCACCTCGGCAGCGACGGTGCCTTGCCCCGTAACGGTGTCACGCGCGTCGAAGGGCTCGATGAAAATGGCGCCGTGCTCGGCGGCGTCGGCATGCGCGGCTGCGGCGGCCTCATCGAACGTGGAACCGGTGACCACCAGCTCCACCATGTCTGCCCCATGTACCTTAATGCGGTCGCGTTTTTGCTTCGGAGTAGGTTCTGGGACGAAGATTTTTCCTCGAATGCCCATCGAACGGCAAGCATAAGCTACGCCTTGCGCATGGTTTCCGGCCGAAGCTGTCACGATGCCGAGACGGCGCTGCTCCGCCGAAAGGTTTGAGATGCCATACAGCGCGCCGCGGATTTTATAAGAGCGCACGTCTTGCAGGTCTTCGCGCTTGAGATAAACTTCAGCGCCTATTTCTTGGGAAAGGCGCGGGCAATAGTGCAGGGGTGTGGGAGAAATTTCCGAGCTAATTCTCGCCTGTGCCATCTGAATATCGGAGGCATGGATCGGTGAATAAGCAGCGGAAGTTTCAGTCATGCGCCAAGTTTAGCGTGTCCGCTACCCCGCGGGATGCGATTATCTAATAATCGACCGGTTTATGGGAAGTTCACTCAGAACTATCTGGAGAGTTAGCTGAAGTTAGCATGCGGATAACTTTCTCCAGCGAAGGTATTCGATGGTTTTCGCTGCGTTTTCTCGCACGAATTATCTCTCTTTCCTACTCTCTTCCTACTTTCTTCAAGGAATTCACAACTTATGTCTCAAGCTCCCCGTTTTTCTCTCCGCCGGCGCGCCACCGCAATGTGTGCGGCCCTTGTGACCAGTTTTTCGCTGGTTAGCCCCGCGCATGGCGCCATCGTGGCGAAACCGGTAGAAGAATCTGCCGCCGACGCCGGAATCAAACTCACCCCGCTGGGCACCTACGAGTCCGGGGTGCATGGCGAATCGGCCGCGGAAATCGTGGCCTTCCACGCCGCTTCCCAGCGCATCCTGACCATCAACGCGGTATCGGGTGAGGTCGATATCCTGGATGCTTCCGACGCCGCGCACCCGCGCAAGGTTTCTACCGTCTCCGCTGGCGGCGACAAGGAAATCAACTCCGTCGCCGTCCGCCCTGATGGCCTTGCCGTCGCAGCTGTTCAGCAACAAGACAAGACCGAGCAGGGCGAGGCTCTCTTCTTTGACGTCAACTCGGGCGAGGAGTTGGGGCGTATCACCGTCGGAGCACTGCCGGATAACGTACACATCACTGCTGATGGCGCTTACGCTCTGCTTGCCAATGAGGGCGAGCCTTCTAACGAGCTCAACGCAGCTGGCGATGACTACCTAAGCGATCCGGAGGGTTCCATCTCCGTCATCGCGCTGCCGCAGGATGTCGCAGCGCCGACGCAGGCAGATGCTCGCATCGCTGATTTCCGAGCTTTTGATAACACCCCGCTTCCCGCAGGCGTGCGCGTGTTTGGCCCGGAGGCACACGATGCTAAGCCTTCCATCGACTTCGAGCCGGAGTACATCACCTCCGCCGAGGGCAAGGCCTACGTGAGCCTGCAGGAAGCAAATGCCATTGCGGTCGTTGATATCGAATCAGCAAGCGTGGAAAAAATTCTGCCTGCCCACATCGCTGACCACTCCCAAGTAGCCCTCGATACCTCCAACAAAGATGACGCCGCTGAGCTGCGCACCCTGGGGGTTAAGGGCTTGTCGATGCCGGATTCTATCGGCGCTTTCCAAACCAACGGTCAAACCTATTTCGCCACCGCAAACGAGGGCGACGCCCGCGAGTGGGGCATCGATGAGAAAGATGGCGGCACGGGTGTCTACTCCGAGGAGGCCAAGCTGAAGGACCTCATTGAGGCAGGAAAGGTATGTGAGGGCGCGCTTGGCGACGCCAACCTCGACGAGCTTGCCAGCAAGAAAGTCGCCGGCAACCTGAAGGTCACCACGGCTTCCGGCTGGAATGCGGACAAAGAATGCTTCGATACGGTCTATAGCTTTGGCAGCCGTTCCTTTTCTATCTACGACGCCGCCGGCAATGTTGTATTCGATTCTGGCTCCGAGTTCGAGAAAATCAGCGCCAAACTGCATGCCGAAGGCGTCTTAAACCACAACGCCGACAATGAGTCTGCGGAGTTTGATGATCGCTCTGACAATAAGGGCCCGGAACCAGAGGCACTTGCTGTTGGCAAGGTTGACGACAGGACCTACGCATTCATCGGCGCCGAGCGCCTCGGCGGCATCTTTGTCTACGACGTCACCGACCCCACAAATGCTAAGTTCACCACCTACGTCAACAACCGTGACTTCAGCACCGATGAATTTTCCCAGGCCGGCGACCTAGGCCCTGAGGGCTTTGCGTTCGTGGACAAGAAGGACTCCCCAACCGGGCGTTACATGCTTATCGTCGGCAATGAGGTCTCCGGCACGACCACCACCTACGACATCGAAGACCTCACCTCGGCAGACGATCCCGCGCGCGCCTCTTCCGGGGCTTCGTCGCAAGGTTCTTCCCTGAGCTCGACCGGAAGCTCCGTGCATGGCTCCTCCGTGGGCGCGGCGCTGAGCATCTTCGCTTTAATCGCAGCGGTGGTGGGCGTGGCCTTCACGCCGGGCCTACGTGACCAGGTTCTCGGCTTCCTGCCTGGACATCTGCGCTCTGAACTGGAAAAATTCTTCTAGTAAAATTTTAGGCTCTTGATTCGCGCGAGCTTGCTACGGTAGATGAGTTATTAATTGCCTTCACTGGCTCCCGCGCCACACTCCAAGGAGAACTAATTCTCATGCGTCTTTCCACCACCATGGTCGCAGCTTGCGCCACCGGTCTCGCTCTCATCACCCCTGTCGCCGCAAACGCCGCTCCAGCTGCTCCCACGCCAGAACTATCCGCTGAATGCCAGGCCCAGGTAGATAAGGCTGTTCAGGACCACAAGGATGCTGTTGAGGCCGGCACCGCGGGTTCTTCTTTCATGGGCCCACAGGAGCTGCTCAAGGGAATCCTCAGCGGCTACGGTTCCTCCGGCATGCCGGCAACCCCGCCATGCGTTGCTGCAGAAAAGGACGCCGCCGCTAAGGCCAAGGAAGAGGAAAATTGGTCAAAGATGCCGGAGTGGGCACAGTCCGCTCGCCCATCTGAGGAGACCAAGGAAGTCTTCGCTTGGGTCTCCATCGCCCTGACCGGCGTCGCTACGGTTGTCCAGGTCCTCGCAATGGTTGCTAAGGCTAACCCGGCCATCCTCGAGCCGGTCAAGCAGATGCTGCGCAACGCAGGCGTCAAGTTCTAAAACCTTAAAGAAGCGGCACGCGCTCCTCACTTTCGCGGGGTAGGGCGCGTGCCGCTTTTCGTATGTGGAAGACCTATTCAGAAGGACTAGAACAGTTCGCGGGTGGCGAGCTCGGCGCCATCGACAAGCGCTTGTAGCTTTGCCCACGCAATCTGATAGTGCAGACGCCCACCCAGGCCGCAGTCAGTCGAGGCCACGACGTTTTCCGGGCCTACCAGCTCGGCAAACTTGATGATGCGATCGGCCACGAGCTGCGGGTGCTCCACCGCATTGGTGGAATGCGAAACCACGCCCGGGTAGATGACGGTTCCCTCCGGCAGCTTGTGGTCCTGCCACACGCGCCACTCGTGGGCATGGCGCGGCGAAGCGCCCTCGAAGGAGAAACCACCGACCTTGGCCTGCAGAATCTCTTCGATGATGTCACCGAACGGGATGTCGGTGACATGCGGTCCATGCCACGATCCCCAGCAGATGTGCAAGCGGGTCTGCTCGCGCGGGATGTCCTTGATGGACTCGTTGAGCACCGCGATGCGCTCATGCAGGAAAGCCTGGAAGTCAGCCACTGACGGCTCCGGCACCACGCTATCCCAGGCCTCTGCCAGGTCAGGGGCATCGAACTGAACAGTCAGACCAGCATCGGTGATGGCCTTGTACTCCGCTTTCAGGGCCTCACCGCAGGCGCGGACCAGGTCGATGTCTTCCTCATAGAACTTGTTGGGAAGGCGCGCCGCCGAGCCCGGCGACAATGCCGCCACGAAGCCGTTGCTGGCCCCTGCCTTGCTCATCGCCTGCTTCAGCAAAGAAACATCCGCATCCACCTGGTCATGGCCAATGTAGGTCACGGGACCGGTGAACTCTGGGTTCGCCACCTTCTTGCGACCGGTAAAAATGCCCGAGTCAGGGTCGTTATAGGCCTCCGCGAAAAGCGCTCGGTCACGGCGATCCTTCATCGAAGAAAGGCGAATCTTACCTGGCGCTTTACGACGTCGTCTACCGAGCGCTCCAGGATCTCGTGAAAGGCTTCGTCGCTAATTTCTCCGGCAGAACGCTGAAGGTTAGCCTCCAGCAGTTCCTCCGTACGCGGCAGCGAACCCACGTGGGTAGTGCGAATCTTGTTGACCATAAGTGCGTGTACCTCCGATTTTTCACTTCTAGACTGTGCTGTCTAGATTAACCGAAGGCTCCACGCGCGTTAAGGCTTTTGGCGCTTTAGATTCACCTGCTAAGTTCACCCATTAAAGTCACGCGGCCGTCTAGCCCAGAATTCCGGCACCCATCGTGGCCTTCAAGTCACCCATCAGGTTGCCCGAACGCTCCACGCGCAGGTGTTCGCCAAGGACCATCATGGTGGACTCCGCGCCGTCGACAAGCGTTAAGTACACATCCGACTCGCCCTTGTTGTTGACCAGCACCTGCTTGAGCTTGGCGATGTTTTCCATCGTGCACTGATCCGTGCGCATGGTAAGGCGCAGCGGCAGGCCCGCTCCCCCACCTGGCCCCAAATCCGGCACCCGGATATCGGAGCAGAACAGGGACATACGCTCGTCACGAATCTTGACCTGTACTTTGGCCAAAATGATGTTGTCTTCCGCAATCTGCGGTGCCACCAGCGAATAGACCTGGTTGAAGACCAGAATATCCACCTGCGCGCCGTTGTGGTCTTCCATATTCACGATCGCCCACGGAGAGCCATCACGCTTGGAAAAGCGCCTGTCAACGCCCGAGATGATGCCGCCGATAACCAGCTCCTGGCCGTTGTGAACCTCGCCGGAGAGAATCTTCGGCAGTGGCGTATCCGTCTGCGACTCAAGTGCTTCCTCGAAACCGTCCAGCGGATGGCCGGAGACGTAAAGACCCAGCATCTCGCGCTCCAAGGCGAGCTCATGCTTGCGCTCCCAGTTGTCGTCCGGGATATCAATGGCGAAGGCAGAAGCCACTTCAGATTGCTCATCGCCGCCGAAGCCAGCAAAAAGGTCGAACTGCCCCTTGTCCGCTGCCTTCTTCGTGGTCTGCACGGCATCGACTGCATCCTCGTGGATGAGCATCAAGCCCTTGCGCGGGTGCTCCATGGAATCGAAGGCGCCGGCCTTGATGAGCGATTCCGTCACGCGCTTGGTGCAAGCGGTCAGCTCAATCTTGTCGAGGTAATCCGAAAAAGAGGTAAATGCGCCCTTTTCCTTGCGGGTCTTGACGATGGACTCCACCACTTCCGAGCCGACGTTACGGATAGCGCCCATGCCGAAGCGAATATCCTCACCGACCGCCTGGAAGTTCTCCACAGACTCGTTGACGTCGGGCGAAAGCACCTTGATGCCAAGGTGGCGGCAATCGGAAAGATAGATAGCGGACTTATCTTTCTTATCGCCCACCGAGGTCAGCAGTGCTGCCATGTACTCCGGCGCGTAGTAGGCCTTGAGATACGCGGTCCAGAAGGAAACCAGGCCGTAGCCTGCGGCGTGGGACTTGTTAAACGCGTAGGAAGCGAAGGGCTCAATCGTGCCCCACAGCGCATCCATGGCGTCCTTGGAGTAGCCGTTTTCCTGCATGCCGCCCCAGAACTTGTCGTACTGCTGGGCTAGGACTTCCGGCTTCTTCTTACCCATGGCCTTGCGGAAGCCATCTGCCTCACCAGCGGTGTAATTGGCTACCTTCTGGGAGATACGCATGATCTGCTCCTGGTAGACGATAAGACCATAGGTCTCATCGAGGATCTCACGCAGCGGCTCCTCCAGCTCGGGGTGAATCGGCGTGATTTCCTTGCGGCCGTTCTTGCGGTCCGCATAGTCCCAGTGTGCGTTAACGCCCATCGGGCCCGGGCGGTATAGCGCCAGCGACGCGACGATGTCTTTAAAGCCCGTCGGTTTCATGCGCTTAAGCAGCTCCTGCATGCCGCCGGAGTCCAGCTGGAACACGCCCAGGGTCTCGCCGCGGGAAAGCAGCTCGTATACCTTTGACACGTTAGGGTCGTCGGCGTGGATTTCCTCCAGTTGGATTTCCTCGCCGCGGTTTTTCTTGATGTTTTCTAGGCAATCGCCGATGACTGTGAGGTTTCGCAGTCCCAGGAAGTCCATCTTCAGCAGGCCAATGGCCTCGCATGCCGGGTAATCCCAGCCGGTAATATACGCGCCGTCGGCAGGCCTTTGCCACATCGGAATGTGGTCCATCAGGCGCACGGACGCCATAATCACCGCACAAGCGTGCACACCGGCCTGGCGGACGACGCCCTCGAGACCACGCGCGGTCTCATAAATCTTCTTGACGTCCGGGTCCGTCTCAATCATCTGCCGGACCTCGGTGGCCTCTGAGTAGCGCTCGTGCTCCGGGTCCATGATGCCCGATAGCGGAATGTCCTTCGCCATGATGGCAGGCGGCAGCGCGCCGTTGATGCGGTCAGCCATCTGGAAGCCTGGCTGGCCAAAGTGCACTTTCGCGGAGTCCTTGATGGCCTGCTTGGTCTTCACGGTGCCGAAGGTAATCACCTGCGCGACCTTGTCCTCGCCCCAACGATCGGCGGCGTACTGAATCATCTCGCCACGGCGGCGGTCGTCGAAGTCGATATCAATATCCGGTGCGGATGGACGCTCCGGGTTGAGGAATCGCTCGAAGAGGAGGTCGTGCTCAATTGGGTCAATATTCGTGATGGTAAGCGCGTAAGCCACCAGCGCACCTGCCGCGGAACCACGCCCCGGCCCCACGCGAATGCCCACGGATCGCGCATGCTTGATGAGCTCGGCCACGATGAGGAAGTAGGAAGGATAACCCTTCATATCGATGACGCTGATTTCATACTCAGCGCGCTTCACGTACTCCTCCGGCACCTCCTTGCCCGGGAAGCGATCCTGCAGGCCCTCCATCACCTCGTGGGTCAGCCAGGAAGTTGGCGTGTGACCTTCCGGCACGTCCGCAATCGGCATGCGGTCGTGGGTATGCTCCTCCCAAATCTCGCCGTAGTCCTGTACGCGTTCGGCGATCCACAGGGTGTTATCGCAGCCGTCTGGAATCATGTCATCCCAGATCTCACGCATCTGCGCTGCGGATTTGATGTAGTAACCGGTGCCGTCAAACTTGAAGCGATCCGGGTCCATGAAGGTCTTGCCGGTCTGCACACACAGCATTGCCTCATGCGAGGGCGCCTGGCTTTCCAGCACGTAGTGGCAGTCATTGGTAACAAGCGGCGGCAAGTCCAGTTTGCGGCCGATTTCCAACAGGCCGTCACGCGTGCGCTTCTCGATGTCGAGCCCGTGGTCCATGAGCTCCAAGAAGAAGTTGTCCTTGCCATAGATGTCCTGCCACATCGCCGCAGCCTCCAGCGCCTCGTCGAACTGCCCTAAGCGCAGGCGAGTCTGGACGTCGCCAGACGGGCAGCCGGTGGTGGCGATGATGCCTTCTGCATGCTCTGCGATGAGCTCGGCATCCATACGCGGCCACTTACCCAATTGGCCCTCATAAGAAGCCAGCGAGGAAAGCTTGAACAGGTTTTTCAGGCCCGTCGCGTTTTCCGCCAGCATGGTTTGGTGCAGGTAAGCACCCGATGCGGAGACGTCGTCGCGCTTTTGATCAGGAGTGCCCCACAGCACGCGCTTTTTGTTAAAGCGGGACTCCGGCGCCATGTAGGCCTCAATGCCGATGATGGGTTTCACACCCGCGCTGGTCATCCTCTTATAGAAAGCGTTAGAGCCATACATATTGCCGTGGTCGGTCATGCCCACGGCCGGCATCTCCTGGCGCACCACCTCATCGGCGAGCATGTCCACCTTGGCCATGCCGTCCAACATCGAGAACTCGGTGTGATTGTGAAGGTGAACAAAGGAGGAGTTTTTCGCCATGCGGGTTAGTTTAGCGGGCGCGTCAAACCCCGACGCCGCGCCGAAAATACTGACAAGAATTCTTCGCAGTTTCGGCTGCCAACGAGTACATTATTTCCCGATGATTTACACCATTGCTGCCTATCTCATGTGGGGCTTCTTCCCCGCTTTCTTCCCGCTTTTGCTGCCAGCGAGCCCGCTGGAGATTCTGGCGCACCGCATCGTGTGGACTGCCGTGCTGGTTACCGGTTTCCTTTTCCTCACCGGCGGTTGGCGCGAGTTACGGGCGTTTAGCGCACGCACGTGGGGATGGATGCTCGCGTGTGGTGTGGCCATTACGGTCAACTGGGGCACTTACGTCATTGCGATTAACTCCGGGCATGTTGCCGACGCCGCGCTGGGCTACTTCATCAACCCGCTTGTTTCGGTGGCGCTCGGCATCATCTTCTTGAAGGAAACGCTCAACAAGGCGCAGGCGGCATCGGTTGGAGTGGCCTTCATCGCCGTTATCTGGCTGACGTTTATGACCGGCCAGGCACCGTATATCTCCCTGGCTTTGGCGTTTAGCTTTGGCATCTACGGCCTTATGAAAAAGCGCATCCACGTCTCCTCTACTGGTTCGGTGGCGGCGGAGACCATCGCGATGCTGCCGGTGGCAATCGGCTATCTGGTCTGGCTAACCTTCCAAGGCCAATCCACATTTGCCAGCGAAGGCCCCAGCCACATTGTGCTTCTGATTGCCTCCGGCCTGATCACCGCTTTGCCGCTGCTGTGCTTTGCCAAGGGCGCCAAACAGCTACCGCTGGCCACAGTGGGCATGCTGCAGTACATGACCCCTATCATGCAGATGCTCTGGGCACTGTTTGTCAATCACGAGCACATGTCCACCGCCCGCTGGATTGGCTTTGGCATCATCTGGGTGGCGGTTATCATCTACCTCGCGGATCTGGTCCGCACGCGCCGCGCTTCCCGACGCCGCGCCCGCTAACGCATCTCTTTCCGCGCTGCCTTTGCTCGGCGGCGCCTTTCTTTTTCTTCCCGCGCATCAAGCGCCCAGCGCGGCATCTGAAAAATCATAAACAAGCAATAGACGGCCACGAAGGCACAGATGCCAATCGAAAGCGGCTCACCGGAAGTAAAAAACAGAAACACCAGCCCAATAAGACAGAACACCAGCCCCACCCACACGGCAATATAGGCAAAGCGGTAGTTCGGCATCCAGGCGCTGGTATCGGCAAAAATGCGCATCTTTATCCTCTTCTGTGTTCCTTCTTCCGGTTCTTTTGCGAGCCCTTTCGCGAGAGCCCGTGCTTGAGCATGCACTAGTACTGCAAGGAATTTAGGGGCCGGACGCCAAAGCTGCCCCAGGCGGCGTCGGCAGGCGCGGGTTCTACTGCAGCAACCAACTCGTTACCGGCAATCTCGCGCAGGCTATCGCCATCAGCCCAGACGATGACCGCATCCACCTTCGACGGCACATTCGCTTGGCCTACTCCCGCATAGGAATCGCGCAGGCGCTTTATCTCCGTATCGATAACGCCAGCGCGGTCTGCTCCTGCAGTAGGCTCCGGCACTGCCAAAGGTGCCGCCATCCCTAAGATGATGGCGCTCATGCGCGGGGCCGGCTGCGCCAGAGCGGCGACCTGCTGCGAGTTCAATGACTCGTCAAAGCTGACCAACGCATATGACGGTTCATCGGCAGCAGCAAGCGCATCTGCCGCCCGCGCTATGTATTCCTCCCGCGACTCATTATCGGGGCCTAGCTGATCCCCCTGCAGAGCCACCGTCGACTTGGTACCGAAAAGCCCAAAGCACAGCAGGATGAATAGAACAAACATTACTGCCATAACGCCCGCTGCTATCCGACGCCGCCGATAAATCTCCGGTGGATGCCTCATCCGCGTAGTTCCTCCAGCGCAAAGCGCAGATCATCCGGATACGGCGCCGACACCTCGAAGTACTTGCCCGTTCCCGGGTGGGCAAAGCCCAACGTCACCGCATGCAGCCACTGCCTAACCAGCCGCAGGCGCTTGGCCAGGTTCGGATCGCAGCCATACATGGGATCGCCCACGCAGGGATGCCCCGTTGCCGCCATGTGCACGCGAATCTGGTGGGTGCGCCCAGTTTCTAGGTGTACCTCGAGCAGGCTGGCCTCGCGAAAGGCTTCAAGTAGCTTGTAGTGGGTCACGGCGTGCTTGCCATCGTCTACCACCGCAAACTTCCAGCCGGAGGAGGGATGGCGGCCAATCGGCGCATCGATGGTTCCCACAATCGGGTCCGGGAGGCCCTGGACCACCGCGTGATAGGTCTTGGTCACGGTGCGTTCTTTAAACGCTGCCTTCAGCTGCGAATAGGCGCGCTCACTTGCGGCCACCACCATCACGCCCGAGGTGCCGACGTCAAGGCGGTGGACGATGCCCTTGCGTTCGGTAGGCCCCGCGTCGGCAAGCTGGTAGCCCGCCGCGCGCAAACCGCCGATGACCGTGGGGCCTTCCCAGCCCAGCGTCGGATGCGCTGCCACGCCCACCGGCTTGTGCACGCAGATGACATCGTCATCGGCATAGAGCACATCCATGCCCTCGACGAGTTCTTCCTTCGGAATCAGCGGCTCCTCCGGCGCGGGCATCATGACGTCAATCCAGCCGCCTGCCTCCAAGCGGTCGGACTTGGCTACCGCAGCACCGTCCATCTCGACGTCGCCAGCCATGCACAAATCCGCAGCCTTTGCCCGGGAGATACCGATGAGCTTGGCCAAGGCGGCGTCGGCACGCATGCCCTCGAGGCCTTCTGGAATCGGAAGTCTACGACTCTCGCGCATCGCCACCTGCCTTTTCTGCTTGCTTCTTTGTATCTTCCAGCAACATCGCCACAATGAATACCACTACGCCGCAGGTAATCGAGGCATCCGCCAGATTAAATACTGCGAACCGTCCCACGGAGATGTAATCCACTACATGACCAAACCAAAAGCCCGGCTCGCGGAAGAGTCGGTCGATGAGGTTACCCAGCGCGCCGCCGGCGATCATGGCTAAGCTCACGGCCTGCCATTTGTCCTTCATCCGCGGCGCCGCGATAGCCACGCCCACAACGAATGCCAGCTGAATGGTGGTAAACAGCCAAGTACTGCCCTCGCCGCCCATAGAAAAGGCCGCGCCGGGGTTAAACAGAAGGTAGAAGCGGAACCATCCGCCGATAATATTCATCGGCTCCCCCTCAGTGAGGATGGACAGCATTATTTGCTTTACTGCTTGGTCAATGACGGCCACCGCGGTAACTACCGCGGCCATCAGCCCAACGAAACTCCTTCTTTTTTGACTCACCCAAGTCATTCTAAACACCCGCTTCCGGTAATTTGGAATGCTGTGTTCCGTGTTAAAGCTTTAGCCACCGTTTCTGTCCTCGCGCTCGCCGCCTCACCGCTTAGCGCCTGCTCCTATGAAAAGCCTGCGCCAACCGTTGAGCAGCCGGTGGGCCTGCCAATCGACGCCCCGCGTATCACCGTCGAATCCGCAGGCAGCGGAGAAAAGCGGGTGCTTTCCTACCACGACATCGATGCCGAGCAGAAAGTCACCTATTCCGTAACCGAGGGCTTTAGCCAGGACCTGATGAAGTCAACAGCTGCCAAGGACTTCAATGCCTCCAAGATTAAGGCGGCCACCACGACGCTGCCGCTAGAGGCCAGCGTCGATGAGGCTACCGAGAACGTCGAGGGCCAGCTGCCTGCTACCCGCAACGTTTTTGCCACCAGCGGCACGCCGGAATACTCCGGGGATGCTGATGCTTCCTCCGGCGAGGGATTCCAGTTTGGCTGGCGTGCCGAGGACTCGGGCCAGATGTCTTCGCTGCGCTTGGCCGCGCCGCAAGACGGCACCGACGAGGCCCGCGGCATTACTGAACAGGCCATCATGAAGCTGACTTCCCTACCTGTAGTCTTCCCGGACGAGGAAATCGGCAAGGGCGCAAAGTGGTCAGTGGAATCCCGCGTGGCCGGCGAGTCCACTTTGCTGCAAACCGCAACTTATACGCTGGATGAGCAGGACGGCGACGTCGTCAAGCTCAGTGTTTCTGTAAAGCAGCGCCCATCCCTGGGCGCGCTGTCTTTCGAAGGGCAAGCCGCGGGCACGGAGCTGGCTGATAAAGAGCTCAAGGTCATGGACTCCACAACCGATTCCTCTGGCCAGCTGACCGTGGACCTATCGCAGCCGCTGCCAACCGACGGCGAGGTGGCCATCGACACCAAAATCACCTACGGCGCCGACTCCTCCGACCTGCGCGTGGTGCAGTCCACCACCACAGATCTGAAGTTCTCCCCAGCTAAGTAGTTCCCGGCTTCGAGTTTTAGCTCTTCTTTTCTAGCGCTTGTTACTGCGCCGGCTGCTCGGCTGGCGCACCTTCTGCCGGCTGCTCGGCGGGTTGTTCTGCCGGAGCGCCCTCTGTTGGCTGCTCGGCCGGAGCGTTTTCTGCCGGCGCACCTGCAGCGCCGCCTGCGGTATCCGCGCACATCGGCGGGACTTGCTCTGGCGGCACGATGTTGGAAACCAAGATGCAGGCCCAGTTCTTCGACAGCTTCCAGTCGCCGTTTTCGAAGACAAACTCAACCTGGTCTGCGGTCTGGCCCTGGCCATCCGGGGTAGAGAAGTTAACGGTAGCCAGCGCGGATTCTGGGCTGTAGCCCGGCAGCACTGGGTCGACGACCTCAAAAACTGCGCCGGACTCTGCCTGGGAGGCTGCCATGACGTCGAAAAGCTCTGGCGCCTCCTCGGAGCCTTGCACGGTCTTGGTCTTTTCCTCGACCGGCACGTTCGGGTCGGTGGCCTTGGTCAGGATGGCGTTGAGGGCAGCTGCATCCGGAATCTCAGTGGAGGCAATTGAGGTCTCCTCTGCACTCGAGGACTTCTCAGCAGATGATGGTTTAGCCTTGTCAGCTTCATCGGAAGAAGAGCAGGCAGCCAAAGCGGTAGCAGCACTAACGGCCATGAGAGCGGCCCCGAGCTTGGTGAACTTCACTTTTTCTCCTCACGTTGGGTGGCGCGACTTCGCATCTTAGCGCACGATAATTGTCGCTTTTCTTCACACCACATTACCCACGCCACTTCCATTTCCGTGCGCCCCGCGCCCACCAACACCATCTTTTTCGCTACTAATACCCCGCCGCTAATCGCTAGGGTGGAGTCCATGACTATCGCGCTTATCGCCACCGGCGGCACCATCGCCTGCACCGCGGCCGCGGACGGCTCGCTCATTCCAACAGTCACCGGCCAGGAACTGGCCCGTAGCCTTTCGGCAGACATTGAAGTCATCGAATTCCGCCAACTCGACTCCAGCTCCATCACCTTGGCGGATCTCGATGAGCTGCTCGGCACCGTCCACGTGCAACTCACCCGCACCGACATCGACGGCATCCTCATCACCCATGGCACGGATTCCATGGAAGAAACCGCCATGGCGCTTTCCATTTTTGATCCGGGCACAAAGCCCGTTGTTCTCACAGGCGCGCAGCGGTCTTTCGATCATCCCGGAGGCGACGGTCCGCGCAACCTCCACGACAGCCTGCACCTCATCGAGCAAGGAACCCCCGGTGTTTATATCCAGTTCGGAGGCATGACCATCCCGGCGCGCGGGGCACGCAAGAACCACACCTTTCATCTCAACGGCTTTGAATCGATGCCCGTTGGCGAATCCAATCTCTTTCCCCTACCGCTTGCCCCACTCGCACCACACCCGGTTGCCATCCTTGCCGCGTACCCCGGCGCTGACGCCACGCTTGTCGACGCCGCCATTCCCCACTTTTCGGGCCTCGTCATCGAGGCGCTCGGTTCCGGAAACATGGGCGAAGGTATGGGCGAAGGCGTAGCGCGCGCACTCGAAGCAGGCCTTCCCGTTGCCATCAGCACCCGCGTGCCCTACGGCACTACTTCCCTCGCCTACGGCGGCTCCGGTGGTGGTGCAACGCTTGCCGATAAAGGCGCGGTTAGTGCTGGCGCTTTCCGCCCCGGTCAAGCGCGAATCCTTCTCGCCGCCGCCCTCGCCACCGGCACTCCCGTCTCCGAAGTTTTCGCCGCCAAAGCAGCGCCGAAACAATACTCGCGCTAGCTTTACACAGCGCCTGACTCAGTGCCTGGTTCAGCATCCGGATCAGCGTCCTGCACAAACCACTCCGGCCATGCCAAAGAATCAAGTGGGTCCCCGGGCATTAGATCCGGATCATCAGCAGCAAAGGATTTGGTGCGGCCGGGGCCTGTCGCACGCGTTTCAAACCGCACGCTGACCACACCGTGACCGGCGCCCTGAATCCAGCCGTGGCCATAATCGGGATGATAAACGTCTTGCGTTGCCCGCCACGTGCTATCGGGTTCGTCCTCGATGCTTACTTCCACGCGCCCCTCATCAAGTGCGTTGTCCGAAACTCCGGCCTCGTAGTCATCGTCCGCTTTACTCGGCGGGCGCACCACCACGCGGTCCAGCTCAGGAAAGAGTACGTCTTGGCGCGCGGCCTCCAAGCCCGAATAGCTCACGCCCACCAAACGAATCGGGCCAAGCTCATCGGGATAGCGCGCGAGCTTGAATGCCGTTGCTTTTAAGGTTTCCACATCATCCGTGGCATAAGGAAGCGTGGCCGAGCGCGATTCGATGTGGAAATCTGCCATCCGCAGTTTGACGGAGACGGTGCGGGCACCGCGGCCGTCGCGAAGCAAGCGCCGATGCGCGCCCTCCGCCGCCCTCACAATCGCAGCGTCTACCTCCGCTACCGTGAGCAAATCCTTAGGATAGGTATGCTCCGTGGAAATCTGCTTGGCCACTGCGCGCGGGGCCACCGCCCTGTCGTCGATGCCTTGAGCGAGCTTCCACAAACCCACACCAATCGTCGCGCCTAAAGAAATCTCCACTTCTTTTTGCGACATCGCCGCCAGCTGCCCGATGGTCTCCACACCGATAGCCGCGAGCTTCGTCCTCGTTACAGGCCCTACGCCCCACAGCTTTCCCACCGGCATGGGGTGGAGAATCTCCAACTGTTTTTCTGCTGGAATCACAAACGTGCCGTCCGGCTTCGCCTCCCCAGAACCAATCTTGGCAAATTGCTTACCCGAACCCGCCCCAATCGAACTCGGCAGGCCAGTCTCCGCACGAATCAGCTCCCGCAGGTTATCTGCCCATTCTTTTACTTCTTCTGGGCTCGCGCCGATCAAAGCTTCAGGCTCCATAAAGGCCTCATCAACGGAAAGCTGCTCTATAACTCCCACGTGTTCCGCGAGAATCTTAAACACTCTTTTCGACGCCGCCGAGTACACCACGTGCCGCGGCTGCACCACCACTCCGCGCAGACCAACCAGCTGCTGGGCGCGGAAAGTGGGCATAGCTGAGTGGGCGCCGAACGCGCGGGCCTCATAGGATGCGCCCGCCACGACGCCGCGCCCGCCGACGCCCGCGACCAACACCGGGCGCCCACGCAAAGTGGGCCGGGTCAGCTGCTCGACGGACGCGAAAAAAGCGTCCATGTCGATGTGTAAAACCCAGCGTTGCATGCGCCCCATTTTAGAACATGCGTCCTAAATGTCATGCACTGCCCAGCTTTCTAGCATGGAAAACACGCGAAAAGTCTCGCAGATCTCATAAAGCACGAAGGTGATCACCGCCTCACGAATAGCACGATTTTTTAGACAACGCCCGTGGCTTGTATGCAAGATGAATGCATGTCAAATGCAAGCACACCAGCCGCCGAGCGCGCCTATGAATGGGTCAAGCGTGCAATCATCGAAGGTGACATTGCCGAATCCGAGATGCTCTCCGAGGCAGTCATCGCCTCAGAGCTCGGGATGAGCAGGACTCCCATGCGCGAGGCCTTCCTCCGCTTGGAAGTTGAGGGCTTTTTGAAGCTCTATCCCAAACGCGGCGCGCTGGTGGTCCCGATCAGCCCGCGCGAGATTCGCGAGGTCTACGAGGCGCGCCTGCTTGTCGACGCCCACTCCGCCCGCCATATCTGCGCCCTCCCCGCCGCAGAGCGCGCCGTCATTGCTGATCGCCTCGATGCGACCATCGCGGAACAAGACGCCGCGCTCAACGCCGGTGACCTGCGCACATACGCCCACCTCGATGCGCGTTTCCACCAAACCATCATGGACAACGGCGGCAATAGCCTGCTTGCCCATCTCGGTCACACGCTGCGCGAGCGTCAGCAGCGCTTCACAGCCACGGCAATTGGCCGCAATGTGGAGCGAGCGCGTGGCTTCGTCGCCCAGCACCGCCTGCTTGCCGAAGCCCTCCGCCACGGCAACTACTCCACCTACCTCACCGAACTCGAAGACCACCTGACTACTTCTAGGAATCAACTGTGAGCACTCAAACCTCAACATCCACATCGTCGCTTTCCCCTGTGCCCGCGACTGAGTCCGCGCCTAGCGCATCGCCGGCGCCGGAGGTGTTGCCTTCGTTTAGGCCTCATTCGTGGTTTCCCGTCGCCGGTTCAATGGTGGCGGTCGCGTGGGGCGGCAACGAGTTCACCCCATTGTTGGTGATGTACCGCGAGACTTCGCACTTTTCGCAGGTGACCGTCAACGGTTTGCTCGCGGCTTATGTCTTAGGAATCGTCCCCGCGTTGCTTGTGGGAGGCCCGCTATCCGACCTCATCGGCCGCAAGCCTACTCTCCTGCCGGCCGCGCCTTTGTCGCTGCTGGGATCTTTCCTGCTGTCCATCGCTCCGCATGAGCCGCTTATCATCGCGCTAGGTCGCGTGCTGTGTGGCATGGCGCTGGGCCTTGTTATGGCGGTGGGTTCCACGTGGATTACCGAGCTTGTCTCCCGGGCTGGAGGGGACCCCGCGGCCGGTGCAAGAAAAGCTTCGCTGTGCCTTACCATCGGATTCTTGGTAGGCGCCGGAATCGCCTCGGTACTGGCGCAATGGGGCCCTTGGCCCACGCACTTAGCTTATATCCTGCACATTCTGCTGACTCTCGCGACTGCGGTTTGGCTGACGTATACTCCGGAAACTCGTGAGCCACGCCACGGTACGGTAAAGACCACCATCTTGGAGCTGAAGGTTCGCGAGATGCTCGAAATGCTGCATATCCCGGCCGCCGCTCACAAGCGCTTCCTGCGCGTGGTCGTTCCCGTTGCCCCGTGGGTATTCGGATGTGCCGGTGCCGCCTATGCCTTGCTCCCGCAGTTGCTCGCCACGTCTGCGGGGCAAACGCCCATTGCGTTCTCCGGCCTCATGACCGTCATTACTTTAGGCTGCGGCGTTGGCGTGCAAATGCTCGGACGCCTCATCGATACCCATAAGTCCGCCCGAGCATCCGCGATCGCCATGGCGGTTATTACGCTCGGGGCTTTCGTCGCGGCCTTCGCAGCGCAGACGTTGTCGCTGCCTTTGGGCATCGCCGCTGCCGCCACGATGGGCGCTGGCTACGGCCTCGCCCTTGTCGCAGGACTCTCCGAGGTCCAGCGGATCGCCGGTGAAGAGGAGCTGGCAGGCCTCACCGCCGTGTACTACTCCATCTCCTATACCGGCTTCTTCATCCCTATGGCGTTTAGCGCGCTATCGGCCTACATCGGATTTACGAAGCTTTTCATCATCGGCAGCATTTTGGCCATTTTGTGTCTAATCAACGTCACTATTGCCTGGCGTGCGCACCTGCCCGGCGCACAGCGCTGACTTTGCGCACTGTGGCCTAAATAGTCACCTCCGCATCAAGAAAGGCGAATTCATAGTACCCATGCGCCGCGAGACGATTTACCTTCTCGCGGCTGCCCACAGACAATGCCAAATGATTCCACCCAGCCGAAGCTAGCCGCTTTTCATGGCCTGGTCGCGCCATGATTTCGAAACGGGCACCGTCTTCGAAACTCAGAAAATAGGTCTTTAGCCCTGTACGTACATGGCCATGTGTTCGATTCGCATACCTGCAAATCTACACAGAAAAATACCCAGGTAACTGGCCAAAAAGAAACGTGCCCGGAAGGAGAGACTACCTCCTTCCGGGCATTATTCACTTAAGCTCTGACATCCAGGTGTCTATACGTTCGTGCGCGCGACGGTCGCGGTGACGTCCTTGACCACCTTGTGGCCTTCGAGAGGCTCGGTAACCACATTGAACTCGGTGGCCAGAACCTCAGCCGCAATGTGCTCCGCGTGACGCTGTGCCCATTCTTCCTTCTCGGCCGGAACGGACAGGACAACGCTGATGCGGTCATAGACTTCAAAGTCCTCGGCTTTACGGGCATCCTGCAGGCCGCGGATGACGTCGGCGGCCCAGCCTTCTGCCTCGAGCTCCTCGGTCACCTCGGTGTCCAAGACCACGAGGCCATCGATGCCGTCGATACGCGCCGTCGATGCCGGGTTCGCCGCCTGCAGACGCTCGGTGTACTCATCAGCGCCCAGAACGATATCGCCGTCAACGACAACCTCGTCACCACGGCGCTCGTAATTACCCGCCTTCAGGTTCTTGATTGCGCGCTGGACGTCCTTGCCCAAGCGCGGACCCGCGATCTTTGCATTACAGACAACCTCGAAGGTGCCCACGGAATCGACGTCGTCGGTCAGAATGACATCCTTCACGTTGACCTCATCGCGGATGATGTCCGCAAAGTCAGCGAGCTGCGCGGAATCAGCCATGGCCACGGTCAGCTTCGGCAGCGGCAGGCGGTTACGTAGCTTGTTGGACTTACGCACGCTCGAGGCTGCGGAAGCTACCGCGCGCACTGCATCCATCGCGGAAACCAGCTCCGCATCAGCCGGGTAATCCTCAGCCTTCGGGTAGCTAGCCAAGTGCACGGAGCGCTCGCCGGTCAGGCCGCGGTAGATGACCTCAGCCACGTGTGGCAGCAGCGGAGCCACCACGCGGGTGACAGTCTCCAGCACGGTGTAGAGGGTGTTAAAGGCCTCTGCGTGCTCTTCCTCTCCCGACCAGAAGCGGTCACGCGAGCGACGCACGTACCAGTTGGTCAGCACGTCCGCGAAGTGACGCACCTCCTCCGTCGCCGCAGCGATGTCAGTATTCGCCAACGCCGCATCGGTATGCTCCACCAAGTCATGGGTCTTAGCCAGGATGTAGCGGTCAAGAACATTGCCCGAAGTGACATCAAACTTCGCCTCGCGGCTCGCGTAGAGCTGCAGGAAGGTATACGCATTCCAGATCGGCAAGATGGCCTGGCGCACGCCCTCGCGGATGCCCTGCTCCGTGACGATCAGATTGCCGCCGCGCAGAATCGGGCTGGACATCAAGAACCAGCGCATCGCATCCGAGCCATCGCGGTCAAAGACCTCGTTGACGTTCGGGTAGTTGCCCTTAGACTTCGACATCTTCAGACCATCATTGCCCAAGACGATGCCGTGAGCGACGACCTTGTTATACGCCGGACGGTCAAACAGCGCCGTAGACAGTACGTGCATCACGTAGAACCAACCACGCGTCTGGCCCGAGTACTCCACGATGAAGTCAGACGGCGAATGCGTCTCGAACCACTCTTTGTTCTCAAACGGGTAGTGCTTTTGCGCAAACGGCATCGAACCAGACTCGAACCAGCAATCCAGCACGTCCGGCACACGAACCATCATGGACTTGCCCGTCGGGTCATCCGGGTTCGGGCGGGTCAGCTCATCGATGTATGGGCGGTGCAAGGAGGTAGGACGCACGCCGAAGTCTGCCTCCAGCTCATCCAAAGAACCGTAGACATCAACGCGCGGGTACTCCGGGTTATCGGAAACCCACGCCGGAATCGGTGCACCCCAGTAGCGAGTACGAGAGATGTTCCAATCTCGTGCGCCTTCCAGCCACTTACCGAACTGGCCATCGCGGATATGCTCCGGCAACCACTCGATTTCGTTGTGGTTTAGCTCCACCATGCGGTCACGGAACTCGGTCACCTTCACAAACCACGCCGGCATTGCCTTGTAAATAAGAGGCTCGCCCGAACGCCAAGAGTGCGGGTAGGAGTGCTCAATCGTCACGTGGCGAACCACGCGGCCAGCAGCTTTAAGATCCTTGATGATGTCCTTGTTCGCATCGAAGACCAACTGGCCCTCATACGGCGGAACCTGCGAGGTAAATTCGCCGTCCTCATCTACTGGGATGGCAAGTTCGATGCCGTACTTCTGGCAGGTCAACATATCGTCCTCACCAAAGGCTGGAGCCTGGTGAACCACGCCGGTGCCGTCTTCAGTGGTGACGTAATCTGCAAGGATGACCTGGTAGGCGTTCTCCAGCTCTGGGAAGAATCCGAAGATCGGCTCGTAGGTAAAGCCTTCCAACTGATTGCCCTGGAAAGTTTCGAGGACTTCTACCTCGCCGAGTTCCTTGGCCAACGTCGCCGTCAAAGCCTCGGCCATGATGAACGTGTGGCCCGCGAAGTCGCCATCCGTAGCTTTGAACAGGACATAGTTAACCTCAGGGTGGACCGCCAATGCAGCATTCGACGGCAAAGTCCAAGGTGTCGTGGTCCAGGCGAGGAAGGAGGCGTCGGCAAGCGCAGGATGTGCGGAAAGCGTCTCCGCAGCCGCCGAATCAGCCTTCGCACCAGTAACCGGGAAAGTCACCGTCAGCGTCGGGTCTTGGCGCATCTTATAAGAATCATCCAGGCGAGTTTCCTGGTTAGACAGCGAAGTATGCTCCGCCCAGGAATAAGGCAGCACGCGGAATCCTTGGTAGATAAGGCCCTTATCGTAGAGCTCCTTGAAAGCCCACATAACAGATTCCATGTAGTTGATATCGAGCGTCTTGTAGCCATTCTCGAAATCAACCCAGCGTGCCTGGCGGTTGACGTAGTCTTCCCACTCATCTGCATACTGCATAACGGACTTCTCGCAGTACTCATTGAACTTGGCTAGACCCATGTCCTGAATCTGAGCCTTGTCCGTGATGCCCAGCTGCTTTTCCGCCTCCAACTCAGCCGGCAAGCCGTGGGTATCCCAACCGAAGATACGTGGCACATAATTGCCTGCCATCGTGCGGTAACGAGGGACGATGTCCTTGACGTAGCCGGTCAGGAGGTGACCGTAGTGTGGCAGGCCATTCGCGAAGGGAGGGCCATCATAGAAGATGTACTCAGGACAATCCTTGGTCTGGTCCAAGCTGGCTTTGAAGGTATCGTCTTCCTTCCAGAACTTCTGGACGATTTCCTCCATGTCGGGGAAACGGGTGGAACCACCGGTCATGTCTACCTTGGGGTAGACACCGCCTACGTTTTCGCTCATTAATCTTCCTTCACTCGAGTGCTGGTGCAGGGACGCGCCTTGCGGCTCGCGGTACCACCCTGCTTGGCGCGAAAATGCGCCCGCTTCATTTCGGTGAAGGAGATTTCGGTCCCACCCGCTCGGTTCTACTTTTAAGCTCTGTGGCTTAGGTTCTTCCGAGATGCTCCCCGGTGATGGCCGGATCATTGCATACGTGAGGAAATTATACCCACGGCGTCAACTTTTCACAGGCTGAGGTTCCCGAGTGGTGCAAATGGATATCAATGAGTCGGTTGAGACAAAGTTATCCACAGGTTGAAAATTGCCCCTTGTGCCTTGTCGATAGGGCTTTTTAGGGTGGGTTTATGACTTCACTTCAGACATTCTTAGCGGCAATACGCCCAGGCATGGACATCGTGGCTGGGTGCGCAGGGCTGTCTGAAAAGGCTTTGATTTCGGCTGGCGCGCCGGATAAAACGGCACAGCAATTGCTCGCGCTTTACGACGTCTACTTTGGCCGCACCGCTTTCACCCGCCAGCAACGCGATTCCGTGGCCGCGGCGCAAAGGCTTGGCCATTCCCTGCCCACAATCGAAGTTATCGAACGCTACGCAATGCGCGCGAAGACCCAACGTGCGGCGTGGCAGATGCGCGAGGAACTGTGCAATACCAAGGCCGATACCCTCGCGATGGAGCAGCTAGCGAAGAAAAAGCTGAAGGCGCTCAATAGCGAGCGCGAGCCAGAGCAAGGAGTAAAGCTTTATCGCCGCAAGGATAAGCCATGGACTTTAGCGATCACCGGCCCATCGACTTTAATCGCGGATATGCATGCGGCTATCGACCCTGCTTCTCCCCTGGAGTCTTTGGAGAACCTCTTCTTCCCCGCTGCTAAGGACTCAACAAGGGTGTCTAGCGCAACCGGAGAAAGGCCGCGGGTACATACCAACGTCATCGTACAACTGCCCGCGCTGGCAAAGATCTTGCAGGGCGACGGCGAGGAGATAAGCCTGCAAATGACAAACGGCGCCGTCATGTCCGGCGCGGAATTCGTGAGAAGAGCACTGGACTCGTGCCTTGACTTCGCCACACTCGTGCATCCACATGAGGGGCCAGTGAATCTCTATCGCACGAAGCGCTTTGCCAACCACAAGCAAAGACTGATGGCGGGAGCGGAAAATCCCACCTGTGCTTGGCCAGGTTGTAATCACCCGGCAGATACTAGTCAGGTGCATCACTTAAACGCCTGGTCGCAGGGAGGCCCAACGAACATGGCAAATCTTGCGACTTTGTGTCATTACCACAACGGCGTGAACGAGGACGACCCTAACGCCCCGCCGTTACGCGGTAGGTTAGCCAGGGTCGATGGAAAGGTGCGCTGGCAGCGCGGCTAGCAAAAAGGCAACAACCACGACTATATGCAATGCAATGTCAGGGCAATGCGCCACAATCTAGGAGGCAGGGTACTCCCCTGCCTCCTCGTCCTGCGCAAGATCAGGTTTGCGCTTGCGTAGACCGTCTATCACGAACAGCACCATGCCTAGGCCGGCAGAAGCGAAGAGAAGATACAGCGACCAATCAGCTGCAGTCAGAATGAAGTTGACGAGAGCTAGGAAAGCCACGAACGCCAAGACGAGTGCTGCAACAAGCATTTAAACCTCCAGAAAAGCGCCCTCCCGGATACTCGGAAGGGCGCTTTATAAATAGCTTTTACTTGCCAGCCTCGCCGTTAGGAGCAGCGGTGCCGCGAGTCTCAAGCTCCTCCAGCTGGGACTCCAGCAGGGTCTTCAGACGGGTGCGGTACTCGCGCTCGAAGGTGCGCAGCTCAGCGATACGAGCCTCAAGAGCCGTCTGCTGCTGCTTGACGGTATTCATGACCTCGGTGTGCTTCTTCTCAGCGTCAGCCTGCAGGGCAGCAGCCTTCTCCTCTGCCTGGCGAATCTGTGCCTCAGCGCGGGAGTTAGCCTCGGACTCGGTCTGCTTTGCCTTAGCCTCAGCCTCGGAAACCAGCTTCTTGGAGAGAGTATCAGCGTCTGCGAGCTGTGCGTCGAACTTCTGCTGAGCGTCTACGAGCTGTGCCTTGGAGCGGGAATCAGCATCGGTCAGCTGCTTCTCGGCGGCAGTGCGTGCCTCGGAGAGCATGGACTCGGACTCTGCCTTTGCCTCGGAGGTCAGGCGGTCTGCCATCTCCTGCGCCAAGCCCAGAACGCGAGCTGCCTGCATGTGGGTCTCTGGGGTAGCCAGGCCGTCGGCAGCCTTGGTTGCGGCAGCGCCAACACCTGCACCAGCCAGACCAGAAGCCGCTGCGGTCTTTGCAGAGCCAGCGTTCTTCTTCAGGTCCTCGTTCTCCTTCTTGGAAGCCTCGAGGTCCTTCTTAGCCTGAGTAGCCTCTGCCCGAGCTGCCTCGAGCTCTTGCTTTGCCTTTGCAGCGTCCTCCCGTGCAGCCTTCAGCTCAGCATCGTTGTTCGAGGAAGCAGCAGCCGAAGCCTTAGCGGACTCAGCGTTCTTTGCCTGTTCCTGCGCACGCTTTGCTTCTTCCTTAGCCTTGGCAACTTCATTCTTGGAATCAGCAAGCTTGGTCTCGTACTCAGCGCGCAGCTTGGACTCGATCTCCTTACGGAGGGTACCTTCGTCTGCACCCGTAGTAGCTGCGGACCCTGCAGCGGCACCCGCTACAGCACCAGCGCCGCCCTTGGACTGCAGCTGCTCTACCTGAGACTGCAGGTCATCATTCTCGTCCTGCAGCTGGGCAAGGGTGTCCTCGACGAGGTCCAGGAACTGGTCGACCTCATCCTCGTTGTAGCCACGCTTGCCAATTGGCGGCTTGCTAAAAGCGACGTTGTGAACATCAGCTGGTGACAGTGGCATTGACTTCTCTTCCCCTTCGAGTCGGTGCAACTCCGGTGGGTCCGGAGTTTTTGGGAGATGTAAACGTATCCCGAGAGTACCTAAATTCTGAACTCAGGTGTCTACACAGGACGCGCTAACAAAGAACTTGTGCGTTTAATTTTACGGAATATCAGTAAAGACTATATCCAAAAGCCCACATTATCTAACGTTGCACGCAGTCTCAACGTTAACGGGAGGTTTTAATACACCCGCACTACAAGAACACTCCAACAACAATCAGTTGCAAGAGCATCAAAATCAGGAACAAAACAAGGATGGACATGTCCAGTGCCACACCGCCCAGACGCAGCGGCGGGACCACGCGGCGGAGTTCCTTTACTGGCGGGTCAGTAACTACAAACAGCGGCTCTGCCACCACCATGAACCACCGCGGTGGGTTAAATTGGCGCGAGAAAGACTGAATCATCTCGATGATGATTCGCAGGGCCAAAATCCACGAGAAGATGCGTAGAAGCAGCAACAAACTATATCCGATAATGCTCACCCGCTCGAGCCTATATGAATTACCCCCGTGTTCGGCACTCGGCTCGCTAATGGCGAACGCCGCCCTACCCTTCCCCCACCAACACTTAGAGGAAAGATAAGACGGCGCTACTTTAAAAGCTTCTGCTTAACGCAGGTGCGCTGCGCGCTCAAGCTCCAGAGTGGAGATGCCTGCATCCTTCGGCACGATGGCGAAAACGCGACGGTCGGTGTCCATACCCTTGGTCAGGTTGAGCATGCGACCCTCGAGACCGAAGCACAGGCCAGCAGCAAAGTCAATGAAACGCTTTGCCGACGCCTTGTCCGCATCGGTCAGCTCAAAGACAACGGCGTCGCCATCACGGAACGGTGCGCCGACCTTGGCGGCATCGTTGAAGGAAACGAGGGAAAGCGCGACGATAGTCGGAACGAACTCCTCCTGCGCTGCCGGCTCGAAAGAGCGCGGCGCGTAAGCAGCAGAGCCGTTGGACTCATAGCTGCGCTCGTCTGCGTAGTATGCGTCGTCCGCTTCGATGTCCACCGGACCCAGTCCGAAGAACTCTTTCGTCCTATCAATCAATGACATTTCTGGTCTCCCTCTGACCCTAATTGTTGAGCATGTTATTTGGTGCGAATGTTACTCATGTGAAAGCAGTGAATTGCACCCGTGAAATGCGCTTTTGCGTTGCCACTTAACCTAATGGGCGGGGTCCCATGATGCCGGTTCCGACACGCACGATATCGCTTCCCGCGGCAATCGCCACAGCCATATCTGCGCTCATTCCCGCCGACATCAAAAGCTTCCGTCCAAGGCGGCCGCTCACCTCGTCACAGAGCTTGCGAACTCGGGCAAAAACTTCGACGGGGTCCGCATCTAGGGGCGGAACGACCATGAAACCGCGCAGTTCGAGGTTGTCGAGATCCTCCACGAGGCCCACAAGCTCATCGACATCCGCATAGGCTACTCCCCCGCGCGCAGTATCTCCGTCGTGGGAGAGCTGGATGAACACCGGCAGTTTTCCTTCGCGCTCGCCCGCTTGCAGAGCATTGCCGACGCCCCGGTCCAACGCACGCGCAAGCTTTTCCGTATCCAACGAATGCACGCTTTGTGCCCACCGCGCGACGTGATTGGCCTTCTTCGTCTGAATCTGGCCAATCATATGGAAACACATCTGCGGCAACTCCGCCGCCTTGGCACGGGCTTCTTGTTCGCGGTTCTCGGCGACGTCAGTGATACCAAGCTCGGCGAGTAGCGCGACGTCGGCAGCCGGGTGGAACTTGGTCACCGGCAGCAGTTCGGGCGCAGGACGGCCGGCATTCTTGGCGATTTCTGCGATATCAGCGCGGGTGCGCTCGAGGTTTTCCTGTAATTGCTGCTTGCGTGTCATTTATGCCTCCAACCAAATAACACCGGCTTGGCGTCCGGTAGTGCCTTCGCGGCGGTAAGAAAAGAAGTCGCTGTCTTCGATGGTGCAGCGAGGGTCCGCTTCAATGTTGGTAATTCCCATCCCCATCAGCTGACGGACAAGGCCCTTGCGCACGTCGACGCCCCAGGTGCCCTTCTTTGTGCGGGTCTTCGCCCCGGGCAAATGCTTCTCGACGTCGTTTGCCATAGCCTCAGGCACCTCATAGTTCAGTCCCGATGCGGCGGGGCCGAGAAGAACTTGAATATTGGAGGGGCTCGCGCCCAGCTCGCACATCGTAGTAACCGTGTTGCGAATGATCCCGTTGCGGGCACCGAGCCGACCAGCATGGGCAGCGGCGATAACGCCGGCGGAGATGTCGCTGAGCAATACGGGGGTGCAATCAGCAACCAAAACCCCGAGTCCTAAGCGCTTTTCGGTAGTGACGATTGCATCGGTCGCCGCCACCGGGGTGCCAACATGGCTACGGTCGACGCGCGTAACGGTGTTGGTGTGGAGCTGTTCCATCCACACAATCTCATCGAGCCCGAGAACCCTGGCGAGACGGGCGCGGTTATGGGCGACGTTTGCCGGGTCATCGCCGACGTGGTCGCCTAGGTTGAAAGAGTCGTAAGGCGATGACGAAACCCCGCCCGCACGAGTCGTAAAGACCATGCGAACGGGGCGTTTAGGTGCTTCCTCGTTTACTGGCATGCACTCCAGGTTAGCGCAGTATTTTGCTGCTTTAGCGCATGAAGGACGGCACGTCGAGATCATCATCGCCGTCATCGTGGCGACGGTCGTCACGACGATCTGCCGGGCGGGACAGGCGGTAGTCGTCACGGCGATCTTCACGAGCAAAGCGATCGGAGCTGGTGAACAGACCGTTGGAGGAATGGCGTGGACGGTAGGTCTCAGCCGGCTGCTCCTCGTAACGCGGCTGCGCAGGTTCCTCGTAGCGCGGTTGCTGCTGTACCGGCTGCTGCTGTACTGGCTCCGGCTGCAGCGGTTGCTGCTGGTGCATTGGCTGCTGTTGTGCCGACTGCTGCACCGACTGCTGTGCCGAAGCTTCCTGGCGGTTATCGAAAAGGGAGCCCGGACGCTGCTGCTGCGGCTGGGACGGTGCCGGCTGAGCTGCGGTGGTCATGTTGGCCTGTGCATCAAAGCCGGTGGCGATGATGGTGACGCGGACTTCGTCGCCCAGGTTGTCATCGATGATGGTACCGAAGATGATATTGGCGTCTTCGTCAGCGCGCTCCTCGACCATGGATGCAGCGGCGTTAACCTCATGCAGACCAAGATCAGAGCCGCCGGCGATGGAGAGCAGAACGCCCTTTGCGCCTTCCATGGTGGACTCGAGCAGCGGGGAGTTGATTGCCTGCTCAGCGGCATTGAGCGCACGGTTGTCACCGCGTGCAGAGCCGATGCCCATGAGAGCGGAGCCGGCATCGGCCATGACGGAGCGGACGTCGGCAAAGTCGACGTTAATCATGCCCGGGATGGTAATCAGGTTCGTAATACCCTGGACACCGTTGTGGAGGACCTCATCGGCTGCGCGGAATGCCTCGACGATGGACAGCTCCTCGCCGCCCAGCTGCATCAGGCGGTCGTTCGGAATAACAATGAGCGTGTCGCAGACGTCGCGCAGCTCCTCGATGCCAGACATTGCCTGGCGGGTACGGCGTGCGCCCTCGAACTTGAATGGACGGGTAACAACGCCGACGGTCAGCGCCCCCATCTTTTTCGCGATGGAAGCAACGACCGGAGCGGCGCCGGTACCAGTGCCGCCACCCTCGCCGGCGGTGACGAAGACCATGTCCGAGCCTTCCAGGGCATCCTCAATCTCAGTCTTGTGGTCTTCTGCGGAGGTCTTGCCAACCTCCGGGTTAGCGCCCGCGCCGAGACCGCGGGTGGCTTCGCGGCCGATATCGAGCTTGGTGTCAGCATCCGAGAAAATCAGCGCCTGGGAGTCAGTGTTAATCGCGACGAACTGAACGCCCTTCAGGCCTTCTTCGATCATGCGGTTCACGGCGTTAACGCCGCCGCCGCCGACACCGACGACCTTGATTTCCGCGAGGTTATTGCTAGTTGAGATCATGTGAGGGGTGCTCACCTTTCACTGTTGGTGCGTAAACGAGGATTTTTATTGCACGCGACTTTTTCTCACGCGCGGTTATTTCCATCTTTATGGAAGTGCCGTAGTTTTTCACGTACATTTTGCCGCGTGTCGGTACCCTCAAGTTGTAGTTTAGGGTTGCTGACGTGCGGGTTTTCAAATCACAAACGCCCCACGCACCCCACCTGTATGACCAAGATGGGCTCTGCGCAGGGCGTTAAATTCAGACGGCTATTTCGTGGTTACCAATTCGGGGTTTGAAATATTCCACTGCCCGCCTTCCATCTTCAAAACCGTCTCGAAAGCCAAAGCCTTATTGGCGTTATCCTCCGAGGCGCCCCAGAAGACGCTGCGGTCATCCTTCAGGTGGAAGATCATCGAATAAGCGTTTTTAGCCTCGAGAGACTTCACCTGTGCACGCAACGGCTGTGGCAAAGCGGCGACTACCCCCACGGCATCACTCATCTCCTCCGAGCCGGGCTCGGCGCTGCCGGTAATTTCCACTGCGCCCTCCGGAGGGGTGTCCTCGGCGAATTCTTCACCCTCGGCGTCGATAAGCTTGTTCTTATCACGGAAAGCCACCGCCTCGTGTTCTGTAACCTCCACGCTCAAGGTGGACGGAAATGCGCGCGATACGGTTGCGGACTTTACCCACGGCAAGCGTGCGACTCCCGACGCCGCTGCACGGGCATCCACCCGCACTAGGTTCTCGCCTTTAGCGACGCCACTGGCTTCTTCCACCTGCGCTGCATCGACGTGGCTTATGCCTTGTACCTCGAAGGAAGAAACCTTGAACACAGGAAACATCCACACGGCAACTGCCGCCAGCACAACGACCGCCACGAGCCCCGTGACAGAAACCGCAATTGTCTTCTTAGTCATTAAGCGCCTTCAGCTCATCGAGGATCTCCGCGGCCAGCATCGTGACTGAACCCGCGCCGATGGTGAGTACGACATCGCCAGGGCGCACCAGGGACACAACATCTTGAGCCGCCTCCGAGAAATCCGGTTCGAAAATGACCTTCATCTCTTCCGGCATTTTGTCGGTGATGATGCGGGAGGTAATGCCCTCCACCGGTTGCTCCCGAGCGCCGTAGATGTCAAGGACAACGGCGGCGTCGGCAAGCGCGAGTGCTGCAGCGAACTCCTTGTCGAATTCCATCGTGCGGGAGTACAGGTGCGGCTGGAAGCATGCGATAACGCGCGCCCCCTTGCCTTCTGCCTCTACCTTTTGGCGGGCAGCACCGAGGACTGCGGTGACCTCGGTTGGGTGGTGGGCATAGTCATCGAAGACGCGCACCTCGTGCTCGGTGCCGCGATACTCAAAGCGACGGCGCACACCGGTGAAATCACTAAGGCCCACCGCGAGATCGTCCAGGTCGCCGCCGGCCAAGCCGCCCGCGATAAGCGAGGCCAAAGAGTTAAGCACCATGTGATGCCCCGGAATCTGCAGCTCATAGGAGAGCTCTTTCGACTTTCCGCCGGGCAGCGTGACGCGTGCACGGACTTGCATGCCAATGACAGAGACCTGCTCTTCTACTACCTCAGCGGCCAAGGGAATCTCCGGATACTGTGCGGCTGCTTGAGCGCTGCCGTAGCCAAGAACGTTGATTCCGCGGTCAAGGGCGCGTTTACCGGCCTGCGCTGCATGCTCATCCTCCAAGCAGACGACGAGATGTCCGCCGGGCACGATACGATCGGCGAAGTCGTCGAAGACTTGGTAATAGGCCTCAGCATTGTGGAAGAAATCCAGGTGGTCCGGCTCGATGTTGGTAATCACCGCGACTTCAGGGCTATAGCGCAGCAAGGAAGCATCGGATTCATCGGCCTCGGCAACAAAGGCGTTGCCAGTTCCGCCATGGGCGTTGGTGCCCGCGCGGTTGAGCTGGCCGCCAATGGCAAAGGAAGGATCAAGACCTGCCTGCTGCATTGCAGAAACAGTCATCGAGGTGGTGGAAGTCTTGCCATGCGTACCGGCGAGGAGCACCTGCTGGTGGCCCTCCATCAGCTCGGCGAGAAGGTCAGAGCGGCGAATCACCGGAATACCGGCCTCGCGGGCGCCGACCAACTCCGGGTTATCCTGCGGGATGGCTGCGAAGGAAGTGACCACGACAGTCGGCTTCTCCCCCGCCAGCTCGACATTTTCTGCCGCGTGGCCTACCGCAATCTTTACGCCCATCGTGCGCAGGATTTCCACCGGCGTGGACTCCTTAACGTCGGAACCGGTAACGACGCCACCGCGCGAAGCGAGGATGCGCGCCAGGCCAGACATGCCAGAGCCGCCGATGCCCACCATGTGGACGCGAGTGAGGTCATAAGAGTCAGTCATCTTCTTTAAATTCCTTCAGCTTCAAAGATCTTGCGCGAGGGTTTTAGGCGCGCGCTTGCTCGATGGTGGTTGCGATTCGGTCAGCAATGGTGTTGGCAACGTCGCCAGCAGAGTTCGTCGCCGCGGCCGCGCGCATTTCCTTTAAGCGAGCGTCATCTTCCATAATGCCGCGGACCTCGGAGACCAAGCGCTGGGGGTTGAGTTCGGCGTCGGCGATCTGCACGGCAGCACCGGCTTCTACTAGCTCGCGGGAGTTCAGTGCCTGCTCACCATTGCCGATTGGCAGTGGCACGTAAATGGCAGGAACGCCGGCAGCGGTTACCTCAGCGACCGTCATCGCGCCTGAGCGGCAAATCATCAAGTCAGCTACGGCAAGGGCGCCGGCCATATCGTCGATGTACGGCAGAGGCGTGTAATTCGGAGCAGGCGCCGGCGCCTCATTCTTCTTGCCGTAGGCATGCAGGACCTGGTACTTCTTGGTCAGCTCCGGCAACGCGCCCGCCACTGCCTTATTGATGCTGGCTGCGCCCTGCGAGCCACCGGTAATGACGATGGTGGGCATATCCTCGCGCAGCCCCCAGCGCTTACGGGCCTCCGCAGCCACAGAACCGTCAGGGTCTTGACCCATTCCTGGGCGCACTGGGATACCCACGACCTCGCCAGGCATGCCGGAGTTCGGGTGCGCGTTGAAGCCGATTCCGCCCAAACGCACTCCAAGCTTATTTGCAATGCCCGAAAGCGCGTTGGTTTCTAGCACATAAAAAGGCATGCCTAGAGTCTTTGCAGCAAGGTAGGCCGAAGCGGAAACGTATCCGCCCGTACCAAAGACCACGTCAGCCTCAACGTCTTTTAAAACCTTGCGGGTTTGCATTACCGACTTTGCAACGTTCAAAGGAAGCTTAAACAGATCGACATTCACCTTGCGCGGAACCGGAACAGGGGTCACCATGCGCAGATCCACCCCGCGGGCGGGAACGATATCGCGCTCCAGTCCCTTCTCGGTGCCCAACGCGGTTAACTTCGCGCCGTGACGCTGCCGGAGCGCTTCACCCACTGCGAGCGCTGGTTCGATATGGCCTGCGGTGCCGCCACCTGCAAGGACGACAGAAATGGGGGTGGAATTCATGACCTACAGGCTACCAGCGCCACCCAGGCCTACCGCTTCTCGCCGCGCCGCGGCAGGCGGTAATCACTAGGCCCACGGCTCGTCACCGTTCGGCCAAAGCGCTCCTCGCGCTCCGCTGGCCGACGCCCGCCCCGATTCTTCTGCGGCTGCGAGGCATGGCGGCCTCCCTTACGCTTCGGGGCGGCGTCGAAAAGCTGCGGCTCGGGGATGAAAAACAGACGGTCGAACAGCGGACGGCCGAAGTTCTGCATCGCAGAAATCTGCAGCGGCTCATGGCGCGCGACGTTACACAGCACGCCCATCGAACCGATGGTGATAAGCGCTGCGGAGCCGCCTGCGGAAATCATCGGCAGCTGAATGCCCGTCACAGGAAGAAGACCCACCACATAGCCGATGTTAATGAACGCCTGGATAACAACGCCGACCGTCAATGTGGCGGCCAGCAGCGCCTGGAAAGAATCCTGCGCATTCTTTGCCGTACGCAGCCCGATGTAACCCAGTGCGGCAAACAAGCCGATAACCAGCAAGCCGCCCCACAGCCCGAGTTCCTCGCCGATGATGGCGAAGACGAAGTCATTCTTCGCCTCCGGCAGGTAGAACCACTTCGCACGGGATTGGCCGAGGCCAACGCCCCAGAACCCGCCGTCGGCAAGCGAAAGGAAGCCCTGGTAAGCCTGGAAACCGGTGCCCTGCGTGTCCTCGATGTTGCCGCGGAAAGCATCAAAGTAGGTGTGGAAACGGTGCGTACGGAAGCCGCCGCCCAGAAAGACTGCGGTTAAGCCCAACGCGCCGAGGCCAATGATGGTGGCAGCGACGCGCCAATTCACGCCCGCAAAAAGCAAGGTGAAGATAACCACCAAGGCAAACGACGCCGCCATGCCGATATCGCCCTGCAACACGATGAGCACGAACATCACAGACGCGATGAGCGAGTACATCATGAATGGGTCAGAAAGACGCATCGAACGGTGCGGCTTGCCCGCCAGCGCCGAAGCGCCGTACATCGCTACGGTGACACGTGCGAACTCAGAAGGCTGGAAAGCCACAGGGCCCAGCGGAATCCAGGACTGCGAACCCACCGTCTCACGACCGGTACCCACGCCAGGAATCAACACTGCGATGAGCAAGATGATGGACAAAAGCAGCAGCCACGGCACGAACTTACGCAGCGTATAAGGAGAAACCCGCAGCGCAATCCAGAACAAAATCAGGCCGCCTGCCACGAGCAGGCACTGGCGGATGGCATCTGTCCACACGTTGGAGTTTTCTGTGAAGGAGATCGCCATGGATGCGGAGAACGCCATGAGCACGCCAATGCCAATCAGCGAAAAGATGATAATCCGCAGCAGCTGGTAATCCAGCCCCGGTTGCGCGCGGTAGTGTTGGCGGATTTCGCCCACGCGTTGGCCGAGCGTCTTCGACGCTGGTTGTTGCGGCCTAGTTGCGGTCATGGAGTCTCCTGAATTGCGTGGTTAACGTGCGATGCGCTGGGCGGCTGCGGCGAAGAAGTCACCGCGCTGTGCCATGCCTTGGTACATATCCAACGATGCCCCAGCCGGCGCCAAAAGGACGGTATCGCCGGGTTCGGCGTGTTGCACGGCGACGGTAACCGCCTCCTCCATTGCCCTTAGGGGATCGGTGGATTCGATGACGGTGGTGGCAACTCCACGCTGCTGGAGGGCGTCGTAGAGCACTTGCTTGTCGACGCCCATTACAACCGCTGCTTTTAGCCTTTCCGCGTGGGCGTCGAGAAGATCGCTGACGTCGGCGCCTTTGAGCTGGCCGCCAGCGACCCACACCACATTGTCCAACCCGCGCATCGCGGCTTCGGCTGCGTGGGGATTGGTGGCTTTGGAGTTGTCGATGAAAGCGATGCCGTTATGGCGGTGCACTAGCTCGCCGCGGTGACCGGCGACGGTGTAGCTTTCGAGGCCTTCGGTGATTGAGGCCGGCTCGGCACCGGCGAGCAAAGCAGCGCAGGCGGCTGCTGCGGCGTCGAGAATGCCCGCCATACCAGAGGGCTGAAGGGCGGTGACATCGTCGATGACGGTGGCGCTAACGCCTGCCACGTTGTTAATAACGAGCTGACCGTCGATGACGCCTACTTCCCCATCATTCGGAATGGTGTGGGTAAAAGCGTGGGTGTCTGGAGAAAGCGCGCCGCGTTCTGCGGCGGCATCGGCGTATTCGCGGACCTGGGAGTCGTCGCGGCCGATGACCGCGTGGGCGCCGGCAAGCACCTTTGCCTTGGCCTCAGCGTAGGCACCGAAGGAACCGTGCCAATCGAGGTGGTCGTCGGCAAGGTTGAGAAGTACTCCGACCTCCGCGCGCAGCTGGGAGGACCAATGCAGCTGGAAGGAGGAAAGCTCAGCGACGAGGACGTCCACGCGTGGGCTGGCGGCTAGGGCGTCGAATGGCGAGGTGCCGATGTTTCCGACGGCTTGGGAGCGCTTTCCGGAGCGCTGCTCATCGGCGGCCATGATTGCGGCCAGCATGCCGGTGGTTGTGGTCTTGCCATTGGTGCCCGTGACGGCAAGCCAGGTGCGCGGTGCGCCGAAGACGCTGGCGGCATCAAGACGATAGGCCAGCTCGACATCCCCGATGACCTCTACCCCGGCCGCAGCTGCGGCGAGCAAAAGCGGCGAGGACGGCGCCCAGCCCGGAGAGGTAACAACGAGGGAGTAATCGGCGGGGTTGGCAGTGGCGGCGTCGATTGTGGTGACAGAAAGGTCGGCCTCCAGGCGTGCGCGGGAATCCGCGTTGCCATCAGCCACCACGACGTCGGCGCCGAGGCGCAGCAGTACGCTCGCACAGCCGCGGCCGGACACGCCCGCGCCGGCGACCAAGATGCGCCCGCGCAAGGAATCAGGCAGAGCCGCGGGCGAGACCTCGGAATTGGAGGCAGCAAAATCGAAGGCAGCGGACGACATGACTAGCCCACCAGCCCGATACCGGAATCAGCGAGCCAGTCGCCGTAGAAGATAGCAACGCCGGCCATAGCCGCCATGGCGGCAATCAACCAGAAGCGCACGACCACTGCGGTCTCTGCCCAGCCACCGTTTTCGAAGTGGTGGTGGATTGGAGCCATACGGAAGAAACGCTTACCGCTGGTGCGGAAGACCACGATCTGGATAACAACGGAGACGGTCTCGATGACAAAGAGCGCACCGATGATGATCATCAGCAGCTCGGTGCGGCTGGTCACGGAAATGCCTGCGACGAGGCCACCGAGTGCGAGGGAGCCGGTATCGCCCATGAAGATCTTCGCCGGTGCCGCGTTCCACCACAGGAAGCCCAGACAGCCGCCTAGGCCAGCGGCGGTGAGAACCGCGAGATCCAGCGGGTCGCGGACCTGGTAGCAGCCGGCTGTGAACTCGGTGGCACAAGAGTTGCGGAACTGCCAGAAGGTCATGATGGTATACGCACCCATGACAATCGCGGTGGTGCCGGCTGCGAGACCATCCAGACCATCGGTAAGGTTCACGGCGTTCGACCACGCCGCGATCAAGATGTACATGAAGATCAAGAACACGATGGTTCCCACGATGGTCGGGCCAACCGCGAAGTCGAAAGTCTCAATATCTCGAACGAAGGACAGCTTCGTGGTACCAGGTGTCAGGCCAGTGTCATCCGGGCGCTGCAGGCAGAGCAGGCCAAAAGCCAATGCGAGGGCGAGCTGCCCCACCAACTTGGCGGTCTTGTTTAGGCCCAAGTTGCGCTGCTTGAAAAGCTTGATGAAGTCATCGGCAAAACCCAAGCCGCCGAGGCCCAGAGTCAAGCCCAACACCAAGATTCCGGAGAAGGTAAAGCCACCGTGGCCGGTCACCTGCCCGTAGATTCCCACCGTCAGGTAGCCCACCGTGATACCTGCCAGAATGGCCAGGCCGCCCATGGTCGGGGTGCCGCGCTTGCGCAGGTGCGACTTCGGGCCGTCCTCACGGATCTCCTGACCCTTGCCAACATCCGAGAAATAACGGATGAGCAGCGGGGTGATGAAAATCGCTACGAGAAAGCTGACCACACCAGCGATGATGATCTGTGTCACTTGCTTGGGTTCCTTCTAATATTCGTGAGCTAGCTCTGGTTGAGCTTTTCTGCAACGAGCCACAGGCGTTGGGCATTCGAAGCTTTGACGAGGACGACATCTTTGGCGTCCCTATTTGGCCAATCGTCCACGCCTACTGGCGCGGTACGCAGAAGGCCGTCAACAATTTTTGCGGCCTCATCAACATCGGCACAGATACTAGTATTTATACCCTTTGCTTGTGCCGCTTCCGCCATCGCCCGCGTGTTGACGCTAGTGCCCACGGCCACCAGATGGTCTACGTGGTACTTCGCCAGCTCACTGCCCAACTGGCGGTGCGAGTCGAGTGCGTCCTCGCCGAGCTCGCCCATCTCGCCGAGCACGGCGATGGAACGGGCGTCGGGACGCGCCGCCGCGGTATAAGCCAGCGCGGCGATGGCCGCACGCATGGAGTCTGGGTTTGCGTTGTAGGAGTCATCGATGAGTGTGACACCATCGCGACGGTTGCGCACGTCCATGCGGTGCTCCGACGCAATGCGGTGGCCAGACAGAGCGTTGGCTACCAGCTCGGCGCTTAGTCCCAGCTCGATGGCAGCTGCAGCGGCAGCCAAGGCGTTGGAGACCTGATGCGCGCCGAAAACCTGCAGTTTCACCGGCAGCGGATGCGCGTCTGGGGTATGCATCATGAACGAGGCACGAGCGACATCGTCAAGCTGGACCTGCGTAGCGTAGTACTGCACATTAGAGCCTTGCTTATCCACGGCCGAGTAGTAGACCACCTTCGCATCCGTGCGCGGCGCCATGCCGGCGACGAAAGGATCGTCCGCGTTGAGCACTGCGACGCCGCCGTCTTTCGCGCTCGGTAGGGCCTCGACGAGTTCGCCTTTGGCTTGGGCAATGTTCTCGCGGGAGCCGAACTCACCCAAATGGGCGGAGCCGACGTTCAAGACCACACCGACCTTGGGTGCGGTGATGTTAGTGAGGTGGCGAATGTGGCCGATACCGCGGGCGGACATCTCAGCCACCAAGTATTCGGTGTGCTCGTCGCAACGCAGAGCGGTATAGGGCAGGCCGACCTCGTTGTTAAAAGAGCCCGGAGGCGCGACGGTCTCCCCCGCTGCGCGGAAGATAGTGGCGATGAGATCCTTGGTGGAGGTCTTGCCGGCCGAGCCTGTCACGCCCACGATGTTGAGGGCGGAATCGGTAGCTAGGCGCTGCGTGACCGCGCGTGCCAGTGCGGACAAAGCCTCGATGACTGCGGCGGCTGAGCCGTCTTCATCGTTGGCATAAATGTCAGCGTTGGCGCCGTCGCCTTCGACCTTGCCCTTCGGCTCAACGACAATAGCCGACACGCCAACAGGACGTGCCGCCAGCACAGCAACTGCCCCTGATGCGACTGCTTTTTCTGCAAAATCGTGGCCGTCTACACGAGCACCCGGCAGTGCGAGAAAAAGCCCGCCCGGGGTGACTTTGCGGGAATCGAATTCGACGAATCCAGTCACCTGCACGGAAGGATCTTCCACGCAATCGAGGCGACCGCCAGTGATGTCAGCGATTTCTTGAAGGGTCAATGCAATCATGCTTGTTCCTTTTCCACAGTGTCACCGTACCGCGCATTTTCCTGTGGCGCGTTGCCGGCTAGCTTTTCGTCGAGAGCGCGTGCGAGCTCTTCGCGGTCGTCGAAGTGAACAGTCTCATCGCCGATGATTTGGCCGACCTCGTGGCCCTTGCCTACGACGATGACGGCGTCGCCAGGTGCGGCCCAGCGGACTGCTTCGTCGATGGCGGCGGCACGGGAGCCGACCTCGCGGATATCGGTGGTCGAGGATGCCTCGCGCGCGCCCTCAATGACGGCCGCGCGGATGGTGGCTGGATCCTCGCTGCGCGGATTATCGTCGGTGACCACAACAAGGTCTGCGCGCTCTGCGGCGGCAGCACCCATCAGTGGGCGCTTGGAGGAGTCGCGGTCGCCTCCGGCGCCGACGACCACCGCGAGGCGCCCATCGGTTCCCTCGAGCTGGCCACGCAGGGTATCGAGAACGGCGGCGACTGCGGCCGGCTTATGGGCATAGTCAACCACGGCGACGAATTCCTGGCCGCGGTCGATACGCTCCATGCGGCCTGGAACGGCCACGCGCTCGATGCCGGCCAGGAACTGCTCGACGTCAACGCCAACGGCGGCCGCCATGCCCGTGGCCAGGGCGGCGTTGGCAATATTAAATCTTCCTGGCATCGGCAGCTCGAAGGAATGCTGCTGGCCTGCGAAGTTCATATCCACATGCTGCTCGCCAGTGACCTCGGTGCCGGTCTGGGTCGCGGTGACCAGAGTTGCATCGACGGCGTCGGCCAGTTGCTGTGCCTGCTCTGCTGCGGTGGTGGCAACCACGGTGCGCGGCTTACCGGCGGCGCGCTCCAGCATGCGCTTGCCCCACTCATCGTCGACGCAGATAACGGCGGAGGCGGCGGATTGCGGGCCGTCGAAAAGCGCGGCCTTGGCCCCGAAGTAATCCTCCATCGTCGGGTGGAAGTCAAGGTGATCTTGGCTGAGGTTGCTGAAACCGCCGACCTTGAAGTGTGTGCCCCGCACGCGGCCCAGCTCGAGAGCGTGGGAGGAAACCTCCATGACCACGTGGGTAACCCCCTCCGCGAGCATGCGTGCGAACAGCTCCTGCAGCGTCGGTGCTTCCGGGGTAGTCAACTTGGTGGGAACCGGCGTGCGGTTGATACGAGTGCCGGTGGTGCCGATGAGACCGACCTTGTAGCCAGCGTGGAGCAAGCCCGCCTCAAGCAGGTAGCTGGTGGTCGTCTTGCCGGAGGTGCCGGTGACCGCAATGACGGTCAGCGACTTCGTCGGGTGCTCATAGATTTCTGCGGCGATGAGCCCCAGCACGGCGCGGATGTCTTCGACCACGATGATCGGGCGGCGCTCCCCTGCTTCCTGCAAGTGCTGCAGGCCGGCTTCGTCGGTGAGGATCGCCGCTGCTTCGGTGCCGCCGGCGAACTGGGCGCCATGCACGCGGGTTCCGGGCAACGCTGCAAAGAGGCCGCCCGCAGCAATCGCCTTGGAGTCGAGACTGCAGGAGGAAACAGTGACGGTCTCGTCACCGATAACGCGCCCGCCGCCGATAGTAGCGAGGCTTTCTAGGTCTACGCTCATTGCTTTCTCCCCTTTTTGTAGTGCGAAGGTGTGGTATTCGTTGAAGTTTTTATTGAGCGCGCAGGGTCAGCTCCGGCGCGGGCTTGGACGGTGGAATGTTGTCGCGGTTGAGCAGCCAGCTAGCGATGTCCTTGAACACCGGCGCAGCAGACTGGCCGCCGGAACCGTTGTCGTTGACGCCCGACTGCGGTTCGTCGAGCATGATGGCGACGACGAAACGAGGGTCGTCGGCAGGCGCGATGCCCGCGAAAGTGATCCAGTACGCGGAGTTGGAGTAGGCGCCGGTCTTCTCATCGACCTTCTGGGCGGTGCCCGTCTTACCGGAAAGCTGATAGCCCTCGATGTTATTGCCACCCGCGGTGCCGTTCTGGACGCCATTTGGATCCTTCTGGAACACGGCGCGGAACATATCGACGGTGGTCTTCGCGGTTTCCTCGCTAACCACGCGGGTCTTGCGCGGCTCGTCGAGTTTTTCCTTCTCGCCGTCTGGGCCGGTGATAGAGGAAATAATGCGCGGTTCGATGCGCTCGCCGCCGTTGGCAAGCGCTTGGTAGACGCTGGCCAATTGCAGGGTGGTCCAGGACTGGCCCTGGCCGATGGGCAGGTTGGCGAAGGTGCCGCCGGACCACTGTTCCTGAGCCGGTACGAGGCCTGCGGATTCATTTGGCAGTTCAATGCCGGTGGTCTCGCCAAGGCCGAAGGCCTCGAGATACTTGGCGTAGCGTTCCTGGCCCAGCTTCTGGGCGAGCATCAGGGTACCGACGTTGGAAGACTTACCGAAGATACCCGTAGTGGTGTACGGCTCGACGCCGTGCTGCCACGCATCGTTGACGGTCACACCGGACATGTCGATGGAGCCCGGGACTTGGTGGACCTCGTCCGGAGTGGTGACGCCTTCCTGCAATGCGGCAGCGGCGGTGATCACCTTGGCAACGGAACCTGGCTCATAAGGGTGGGACACGCTCCGGTTGTCGAAGGCCTTGTCTTCTTTGAGCTGCTTTTCGATGTCCTTGTTTGGGTCGATGGTGCCTGTGTTAGCCATGGCAAGAACCTCGCCGGTAGCAACGTCGAGAACGACTGCTTGGGCGTTCTTCGCCTTGGAGTTCACGCGGGCCTTTTCGAGCTTTTGCTGGACATAGGTCTGCAGGTCTAGGTCGAGGGTCAAGGTGACGTTCTTGCCGTCTGTAGCTGGAACCTGATCGCGCAGGGTGCCCGGGATGGCTTGGCCACTGGTGGAAACGTCCTCGGTGGAGCTGCCGTCGATACCGGTCAGTGTGGAATCGCCGGAGGCCTCGAAACCGAACTGGCCTTGGCCGTCCATGGAAACCTTACCGATGACGTTTTCGGCAATTGCGCCGTTGGGGTACTGGCGGATCTGCTGCTCGTCGGCAGCCAAGCCGTGGTACTCCTCGGCGATCTTTACGGCGACGTCAGGATCGACGTTGCGGACCAAGACCTCATACTGCGTATCAGCGTGGAGCTTATCGAGAATGTGCTTGGAATTGACGTCGCCAGTGCTAAGGCCCGCGGCCTTGATCTTGTCTGGGATGCCCTCAGCCATCTCCTTCAGGCGGGACTCGACCTTGTCATCTAGGAACTTGTTGCGGGAGGCTTCGTCCATGCTGTCGAAAGAATCCTCGCCAGTTGCCTCAATCTCTTCCTGCTCCCGTAGCTCTTCGCGCAAGCGGGTCGGGGAAACGGTCAGCGAGCGGGACTTCATGGTGTAGGCAAGGCGCTGGCCGTTGCGGTCAACAATCTCACCGCGGCGGGCGGAGTCGATGTAGACACGGGAACGCTGTGCCACCGCCTTCGCGGCAAGATCCGGGCCCCACACGAGCTGTACCCAGGCTAGGCGCCCGCCCAGGATAACGAGGACGACCATCAGCGCAGAAACGACGGTTTTAACGCGCTTGCTAAGGATTTCCTTCTGCGGCAAGAACTTGAAGCGGCCGGGTGCCGCAGGACCGCGGGTTTGCTTATCACGGCTGGCGGCAGTGACGCGCTCACTCGGACGCAGCGCATTGGCACGCGGCATGGCAGAGCCAGTGTTGGCTCCTCGATGGGTGCGGTTAGTGGGACGGCCCTGACGGTAGCCTTCGTTGCGTCCCAGGCGGCTTTGGTTATTGCGATCCGCAGGGGTGCCCCTGCCGGCGCGCCCCTGGTCCCTCCGGGAACCGCCATAGCGGTCACCTGAATTGGGTCGAGTCACAAAGTCACCTTTTCCTTTTGCCGATTATCTTTTTACAGCTCATCGCGCTGCAGACAGTCTTGGATCAAGATTTTGCCCTATAAATGCGATGTGCTCGCGCAGGCACGCGCGAGCACATCCGAAGAAACCACATTCACAGCTAGTTGGCATACGGCGCTTGCGCCGGAATGTTTGGCAATTCCACCTGCGCGCCTGGTGCCGGCGATGAGGCGTTCTCTTCACCTGGCTGTCGGTCCGTGCGTTGGCGGCCTTGCGGCACCTCGTTCAAGCTACCGGAAACATCCTTGGTTGCATCCGGGTCACTGGAAGCCTGTCCCGGTCGAACCGGTGCGCCGTTGACGTCAACGATTGCTTCGGTTGCCGGATCCGCTGGGCGCTTCTCTTGCGGGTTACCTTCTGGGTCAACCTCAACGATGCCCGGCTGCGTCGGAACGCCCATCTTGGCCTCGTTGGCACGGCGCGCTACGTCGGATGCCGAACGCACGTTTTCGAGGTCGCGGTTCAAAGTCTCAAGCTGGTTATCCAGCTCAGACTCCTGGGCAGTGAGATCCTTGACCACGAAGGTCTGCGCGGTGGAGATACCGGACAGCCACATGGAGACGACCACGCCGAAAATCAGCAAGCCGATTGCGATGAAAGATAGCCGGGTAAACAGCGAGTTCTTCTTGGTGGTTTGCTGCGGAAGCCGGCGGCCACGGAAAGACACGACTTGCTTCGAACCCAAGCGGTTGCCGCGGCGCGTCGGCACTTGTGTGCGATGCGGGACGCGGCGCGGAGTACGCTGTGGGACCGCACGGCGGCCTGGCTCGAGAAGAGTCGTGGCGGCTCCGGTATCAGTTCCGGTAGTAAAGTCGCGGCTCGCCCCCATGGTGCGGGTCCTTCCTAGTGCTGGGTTCTGAAAAGTCTGTGCGGAGTAGTTACGTTCAGGGATGCGTTCGTTGAGACTCATGACGTGCCTCCCGGTGGGTGCAGCGAAGGCTCACCCTCAAGACGCTCGATAGCGCGGACGCGAACCGAAGCAGCGCGGGAGTTTTCCTCGATCTCTTCGGCGCTCGCCTTTTCCGCACCGCGGGTGACGGTCTTGAACTTCGGAGCGGTACCCGGCAGGTCCATCGGCAAACCGGCGGGAGTTTTCGACTTCGTCAGCTCGGCAAAAGCCTGTTTGACGATGCGATCTTCCAACGACTGATAGCTCATGAACACCGCACGCCCGCCCACGGTGAGCGCGTCAGTGATGACAGGAATAACCTGCTCGATTGCCTCCAACTCGCGGTTAACCTCCACGCGCAGCGCCTGGAAAGTGCGCTTTGCAGGGTGCCCGCCAGTGCGGCGGGTGGCAGCCGGGATGGTGGCATAAAGCAGTTCAACGAGGCGCTCAGAGTTGCTAAAGGGCTCCTTCTCGCGCTCCTTGAGGACGGCGGAGGCAATCTTTCCGGCGAAGCGTTCGTCGCCGTAGGTCTTCAAGATACGCGCCAAATCGCCGTGGCTATAAGTATTGAGGATGTCCGCAGCGGTAATCCCATGCGAAGGGTCCATGCGCATATCCAAAGGCGCGTCGGTCTTATAAGCAAAACCGCGCTCGACCTGGTCAAGCTGCATCGAGGAAACGCCCAAATCGAAGAGCGCTCCGGCGATTCCGTGCTCACGCGCGACGTCGAAAATCGCGCCCTCTGCGCGCTCGATTTCCGCACACACATCATCAAAGCGGGCATTCACGCCGACGAAGCGATCTCCGAAGGGCGCAAGGCGTTCGGTGGCTGCCGCCAAGGAGGCGCCATCGCGGTCGACACCAATTACGCGGACGTTGGGGAACTTGTTCAAGAAGTACTCGGTGTGCCCGCCGGCCCCCAAGGTGCCGTCGATAAGCACTGCGTTATCGCCCGCAACAGCAGGTTCTAGCAGCTGTGCCATGCGCTCACGCATAACCGGCACGTGGCCGTGATTATCCGCTACGTCGTAATTTACTGCCGAGTTATTGTCCTGAGCCGTCATCGCTGCTAGTCACCCCCCACTTATGAAAAATTGTCTTACAGTGCAAAAGAGTGCGTATAGGGCCCTGTCCGAGGCAGGTTTCTGATATCGGGGAAGTACACCAGAGCATCCACCTCGGGCAGAGTCCGTACACGCACTCATCGCTAGCTGCATGTCTAAAGCAAGCCAGCGAGTACGTCATCGGCGTCTGCCGCCGAGTAAGCATCTTCAGTTTGCGCCTGGTACTCAGCCCACGCGGCTGCGTCCCAGATTTCAAGGAAGTCCACCGAACCGACAACCACGCACTCCTTCTTGAGGCTTGCGTACTCGCGGTGGGCTGCTGAAAGCGTGATTCGCCCGTGCCCATCTGGCCTTTGCTCGTCCGCACTTGCTGCCAAGTTACGGATAAACGCACGCGCATCTGGGTTCGTACGAGATACCGCCGCCGCTTTTCGCGCTCGCGCCGCAAACTCCTCACGCGGGTACACCGCTAAGGAATGGTCCTGACCTTTGGTGACCATGAGGCCACCCGCCAGCTCTTCACGGAACTTCGCTGGAAGCGTTAGCCGCCCTTTGTCATCGAGCTTGGGAGTGTAGGTACCGAGAAACATCCCGGGTCCACCTTCCTGTTACTCGAAACTCCGGATTCCTCTGTGCAGCCCCTCGCGCCGGCAGATGTTCAACACACATCCACAGGCCCTCGGTTCTACACTGTGCCCCACTCTACCCCACTTTCCCCCACTTCTGTCACCCTCGACTGCGTGTTTAAAAGTTTTCCGACAAATCAGCCAAGGTAGAAGACCGTTTTGATGGTGGGAAGAATTCCCCAGCCACCCCCTTGACAACGCCCTACAAACACCCCAATTACCCCACCAATCACACCAACATATTGCGTCCCACCGCTACCTTGAACCCCGCATATTGCGATTAGCGCAGTCCCCGCTCAGCCCGCGATGCGCGTTTACGGCTACCCCAATTGCAGCTGCTGGCCCGGGTATCGACGTTTGGCGGCCCGTCTTTATATCCGTTTCGACAAATACCCAGGGCCGGAAACCCAGAGTTCAAGGACGGTTTTCAATCACCCCATAGCGAACTAAACCACGAACAGGAAGTCTGGTTTTCCAGGGCTGGTAATCCTCTTGAACACCCCACAGCCGCCTCGCACGCCGCCGGGATACGCACCGCCCAACACACACAAAAGGCCACACCCCCTCCCCGCGGTGGGGCAAAGTGGGGAATGTGGGGCGAAGTGGGGGATGTGGGGCGAAGTGGGAGATAGAGCTCAGAGAAAACTAAAAGCCCGCATCCAGAAGGATGCGGACCCTAGCACCAAAGAAGCTGGCAGCTTATTCGAAACGGCGGCGGAAGTTCTCCTCAAGGCGGGAGCTCACGCCTTGACGGTTGCCAGCCGGGCGGCGCGGCGCGCTATAGCTAACGGCCTCTTTACGGCCGCGCAGCATCCACACGCCAGCACCGAACATCACGAGGAAGCCCAGCACAGACAAGGCCACAAACCACAGTGACTGCTGCGCCAAAGCTACGCCGCCAACCATCAGCAAAAGGCCAACAACGATGAGGGCAACCCCGCGCAAGGTAATGGCGCCGCCGCTACCGAAGCCAGAGTCACCCGTAACGGAGGAACCAAACTTGGGATCATCCTGCATCAAGGATCGTTCAATTTCACGCAGTGCCTGCTGCTCGTGCTCGGAAAGCGACACTTTTCCTCCAATTGATCTCAATGGGCATCGGGCCAAAAATCCACGCTGCGGTGCACCTACGCGCCACCGCGCAGGTTTTGGGTTACACCCTGATGCGTGAACTACTAACTATCTAACGCCCAGAGTAATCAGTAAGTTCCCGCAAGCACAGTCTGCCCCCACCGCTATTGGGCAACGTCACACCCGGAGCAAATAACTGACCCCGACACCACGCGGCTAGGCAGCAAGAGAACCGAAGACAATCCCCTCTTCAACCTCTGCCAAAAATTCCGCAGCCAAGGCCATTAGCCTTACAACGACTTCTTCATCCGGCGCATCATCCAGCCCGGAGGCTACACGAGAACGAAGGCGGGAATATCCACGGAAACGCTCCGCCCAATCCTTTTCGGAAGCGCCCACCATGGCCAGCTGCTCCCACGCACTCGAGGGCAACCGGCGCCGCTTTGACACTGCGGAATCTGCAATACGCGCACCGGCAGTGCGCAGACCTGTCTGGTATGCAAACTCGAGGGCTTGGTCCCAACGCTCAGCGGCAGCCATGGCGCGGGCCTGCGACAGAAGGTCTCCGGCTTGCGTTAGAAAACGGTCGCGCTTGAACGCGCCTGCGGCAGCGCGCGACCCCTTGAACTGTGCTGTTGCAGAAATAACCTGTGCCATGATGCTCCTCCTTTGCTGTTGTTAACCATAAATCTAGAGCGTGCGCTGGACATCTACTTCCAGATTAGTTCAAATGTTCGAATAAGGCAATGGTTTTCCCACTACAGCCAAATATTTTCGAACATGCCCTCCCCTCTTCGGGGCATCGCCAAGCAGGGCAGGAACTTTTGCCGGAATTCCTTGTCGAACTCTGCCAAGATCTGCTGATATTAAAGACGTGAGTTTTCGTATTCGTCGCTTGAGCCCGCAAGAGTTCGCCATGCTGGCGCCCCCATTGGTCGATATTTACATCGCCGCGATGGGCTATAGCCCCGCCATGCGTGCAAACCGCATCAAGGCGTGGAAAGACGACGTCATGCGGCCGGGATTTACGGCGGTAATCGCGGAAGATGAGTATGGAATAGGCGGCGTCGCTTATGGCTTCATCGGTTCGCCCGACACCTGGTGGGACCGGCAGCTACGGAGGGGATTCGCCGAGGCCGGCGGAGCCACTCAGGAGCAGCTGGAGATTCTTCACAACTACTTTGAGCTCGCCGAGATTCATGTCGCGCCGAACCTGCAAGGGCATGGGCTGGGATTGGCGCTAATAAAGGAGCTGGCGTGGAACGCTCCTGCCAGTTACCTTTTACTGTCGACGCCGGAGGTCCCCGACGAGGCCAACGCGGCATTTCGGCTCTACCGTAAGGTGGGATTCTTCGATGTGCTGCGCGAGTTGGAATACCCCGCTGATTCCCGTGCCTTTGCAATTCTCGCGGCACGCCTGCCGCTTTCCACCACGTAACAGGGAATGTCCGGTTCAACAGGTAACGTGTGGGGAGTGAAAGACAACAGCATTCCTTCCCTAGAGCAGTTCCCGGATACCGCCCGCGAAAAGCTCCTAGAGTTTTTAGACCAGCGCCGCCCCGAGGTCGCCGAAATCGGCGGCCCCGTCGTTGGCGCCACGTCTTACCTGGAAAACTTTGTCCTCGACGGCGGCAAGCGTATCCGCCCCACCTACGCGTGGGCGGGTTTCTTGGGCGCACGTGGCTTGGACGGCGAGGAAGATCCGCAGGCCATGGCCACCGCCGCATCGTCGCTGGAATTCATTCAGGCCTGCGCGCTTATCCATGATGACATCATCGATTCCTCTGATACCCGCCGCGGCAACCCCACGGTGCATCGCGCCGTCGCAGCGCAGCATCGCGCACAAGACTTCCACGGTGACGCAGACTTCTTTGGTCAGTCGGTTGCCATCCTCGTCGGTGACCTCGCACTAGCTTGGGCCGAAGACATGCTGCAAGGTTCAGGTCTAAGCAGCGCGGCTTTGCAGCGTGCGCGCGGCCCATGGGCGGGCATGCGCACCGAAGTCATCGGCGGCCAGCTGCTCGATATCTCGCTAGAGGCAGCGGGCTCTGAGGACCCCACTTTGGCCAATTCTGTGAACCGTTATAAGACGGCCGCCTACACCATCGAGCGTCCTCTGCATTTGGGCGCCGCGGTGGCAGGTGCTGACGCCGCGCTTATCAGCGCTTTCCGTGGCTACGGCCGCGACATCGGCATTGCCTTCCAGCTCCGCGATGATCAGCTGGGCGTCTTTGGTGACCCAGAAATCACCGGCAAGCCCGCCGGTGATGACCTGCGCGAAGGCAAGCGCACCGTGCTGCTCTCGCTGGCTTTGCAGCGCGCTGATGAAAAGGACCCAGCATCCGCGAAGGTGCTGCGCTCGCTCATTGGCAACACGGAAGACCCAGCCGAAATCGCGCAGATGGCTCAAATCATCGCTGACTCCGGCGCCCCGCAAATGCTGGAGGAGCAGATTTCGGCCCTAACCGAGTCCGGCTTGGGCCACTTGCGCAAGGCCCATGTTGATCCTGCAGTCACTGAGACCCTCGAGGCACTGGCTATTAAGTCCACTGCCCGTCGAATGTAGGCACTATGACCGCACCTGAGAAAGGTCACAAGACTTATACCGTGCGCCTGCCCAATGCGCTGCCGGTGGGAATCATCGCCAGCATCATCTTGGCCTTTGCCTCGTTTTCGGGCGGCGCCACGCGCAATCGCGGCGGTTTCCTCGAAGCGCTAAACGTCGGCTTCTTGGCTTATGGCCACGGCCGCAACGTGGGCATGGTGCTCTACTGGGTCGGCTTGTTTGGTCTGGTTGCGGCCTGGATTTTGGCAGGCCGCCAGGTTATTAATCCGCAGCTGAAGAACCCTCAGCACAAAGGTGGCCTACGCTCTATCCGCATCATGTTGAGCGCTTGGATTGCGCCTTTGCTCTTCGCCGCTCCCCTGGCCTCCCGCGATGTCTATTCCTATCTGATGCAGGGCGCCATGGTGCGCGATGGCTTCGATCCTTATACGGAAGGCGCGGCGGTCAATCCAGGCCCGTTCCTGCTGGAGGTCTCCCATGACTGGCGCAACACCACTACCCCATATGGCCCGCTGCACTTGTGGATGGCCGAGGCAGTCACGCGCGTAGTCGGGGACAATGTGGCCGCCGGTATCATCATCTACAAGGCGATTTCCCTGCTTGGCTTTGCGGTCATCGCGTGGGCGATTGTGCATCTCACCCGTGCCCTTGGCGGCGATCCTGCCCTAGCGCTGTGGCTTGGCGTGGCCAACCCAGTGGTGGTTTTGCACTTGGTAGCGGGCATGCACAACGAGTCCGTTATGGTGGCTTTGGTATCACTCGGCCTGCTGGCTGCAGTGAAGAAACGCTTCCACATTGGCTTGCTGCTCATTGGCGTCGCGGTGGCGCTTAAAGCCACAGCTATCTTCGCAGCTCCCTTCGTGGTGTGGATGATGGTGCTGCACTATGCGCCGGGCTCGGCCTCGCGCGGGCGCCAGCTTGGTGCTTTTGTGCTCTCCGGCATCGTGGCTTTGGCTGAGGTAGGCCTTGCAGTGGCTGCGATTACCTGGGCTTCGGGCAGCTCCTGGGGCTGGCTTTCGCAGATCAGCGGCAACTCTAAGGTGGTCAATCCCCTAGCTGGCCCTACCTTTGCCGCCGATGTCATGATTCCGTTGATTCAGATCTTCAGCCCGGATACCACCTACAACGGCGTGCTGAACGTACTGCGCACCATTTCGATGGTTTTGATGCTCATCGGCTTGGTGGCCATGTGGTGGCTGGGCCGCGGCAGCGTGCGCCGTGCCATCGCCGGCACTGCGGGCGCCTACCAGGTGGCGTTCCTCTTCAATTCGGTGACGCTGCCTTGGTACTACGCCTCGGTGCTGACGCTGATGGGCACCTTCCGCCCACCGCTGTTGCTGCTGAAGATAACCACCGGCGTTTCGCTGTTTATCGGCGTCGCTTTCTCCGGCGATGGCAACCACCAGCTCTATAACTGGTGGTGGGATATCGCCATGGTCGTTGCCGCGTGGGCTTTAACGCAGTGGATCTTCGCTGGCGTCAGCCCCAAGATCGGCGATGGGCTGCGTAGGAACGCAGCCCAGGAACCCATAAAAGCAGAGTCTGCAGAAAAAGCTACTGCCTAGAAAGCAGAAGCCTGCGCGCGGCGGATAACTTCGCGTGCCAGGTGGCCGTGCAAGGCGTCGATCGGGCGGCCCGGGAGAGTTTCATCTTCGGTGAAAAGATGGATGAAGATCTCCTGGTCACTAAAACCGCCGTCGCTAAGCACGGTGATAACGCCTGAAACATACTTGGAGATAACGCCCTTCTGATTAAAGAAGGCAGCCGGCACCAAGCGGGTACCTTCTGCGTTGCGCCACGCGATGAACTTGCGGGCGCCCAGCAGATCAAACACGCGGGTAATCTGCAGGTCGAGCTTGTCCGCCACCTCTTGCAGCGTCAACAGCTCCTCGCCTTCCAGGAGGGCAGCGATTTCTTCGTTCTTGGCCTGTTCGGAATTCATCTGTGGATTAGTCACAGACACAACCTTAGCCGGATACCACATCGCTGCGTCTATCAGCCATACTGGATTACATGACAAGGCTGGAAGTAGGCGACATTCTCGAGGACCGCTATCGCGTCGATCGGCCGATCGCGCGGGGCGGCATGTCCACGGTTTATCGCTGCGTCGACATGCGCTTAGGCCGTGCGGTGGCGGCGAAGGTAATGCATGAGCACTATCAAGACGATCCGGCCTTTGTGAAGCGTTTCGAGCGCGAGGCCCGCGCGATGGCACAGCTGCAGCATCCAAACCTCGTGGGAGTGCATGACTTCTCTTCCGATGGCGTGCCGATTTTTCTCATCATGGAACTTATCACCGGCGGCACCTTGCGCGAGCTGCTCGCCGAGCGCGGCCCCATGCCGGCACACGCCGCGGCGGCGGTCATGCGCCCGATGCTCATGGGCTTGGATGAAGTCCATCGCGCGGGTTTAGTCCATCGCGATATCAAGCCAGACAACGTGCTGATTACCGCACAGAGCCGCGTGAAGTTGGGGGATTTTGGTCTAGTGCGGTCGGCCGCAGCGGAGCGGGGCTCGAGCCAGATCATCGGTACGGTGTCGTATCTTTCACCAGAGCAGGTCACCGGTGAGCCGATTACGGCGGCCTCCGATGTTTATTCCGCCGGCATCGTCCTCTTCGAGCTTCTAACAGGCAGCGTTCCTTTCCGTGGCGCTACCCCATTGGAGCACGCGCAGGCACGCCTGCAGGCAGACGTGCCGGCACCTTCGTCCCGCATTGCGGGAGTGCCGAAGCTTTTCGACGCCCTCGTCGCCACCGCCACGGCGCGAGAGAAGGCCGAGCGCTTTGCCGACGCAGGCGAGTTCTTGGACGCGCTTGACGACATCACGCGGGAGCTCGCACTCCCCGACTTCACTGTCCCTGTCCCCCGCAACGCTGCCGCCGCCCGCACTGCCGAGCAGCCCACGGATTTCTCCGGCACAGGTGCTACCCACGTCTTCGATGCCACCACGGCGTTGGAAAGCCCGGCGCCCCAGCCGCGGCCTGCCGAAGAAGAACCGGTAACCGAATACGTTCCGCAGCAGCCGCAGCGCGCGCCTCTTAGCTTCGAAACGCGCGCCGATACGCCAGCCGCCCCGCGGCCGGCGGCCTATCCATCGCAGACACGCATCGATCCCTACGCCGGGCAGGTGCCCCCGACTCCGCAAACTCCCCCGGCTCCGATGCCGCAGCGGGCGCCGGCTCCTGCCCCGCAACAACACAATCAGCTCTCCCGCATCGCGGAGGAGGAACCAGAAGAGCGCCGGGAAACTAACCGCAGTGTCTTCTCACTGCTGCTTTTCCTGGCGCTCGTGGCACTAGCTACCGTCGCCGTGGCGATCGGCGGCTGGTGGTTTGGCTCAGGCAACTACGGCTTCTTGCCGCAGTTCCTAGCCTAAGTAGCGGTCTTTGCCCGCTAGTTGCGCAGCATCTCCGCTATGAGGAAGGACAACTCCAGGGACTGCTGGGTGTTGAGACGCGGGTCCACTGCGGACTCGTAACGACCCGGCAGGTCTAGGTCGGTGATGTCCTCAGCGCCGCCCAAGCACTCGGTGACGTCCTCGCCGGTGAACTCAAGGTGCACGCCGCCTGGGTGGGTGCCCAGCTCGCGGTGGACCTCGAAGAAGCCTTGGACCTCGTCGACGATCTTGTCGAAGTGACGGGTCTTGTAACCATTCGACGCCGTGAAGGTGTTGCCATGCATTGGATCGCACTGCCAGACCACCTTGTGGCCGGAGTCTTCTACTGCCTTGACCACTGCTGGCAAGACGGTACGCACCTTGTCGTGGCCCATGCGGGTGATCATGGTCAGGCGTCCTGGTTCGCGGTTCGGGTCGAGCTTTTCTGCGTACTCCACCGCCTGCTCCGGGGTAACTCCAGGGCCAAGCTTGATGCCCACGGGGTTACCGATGAGCGCGGCGAAGTTGACGTGGAAGTCCTCGAGGCCGCGGGTACGCTCACCAATCCACAGTTGGTGGGCGGAAAGATCATAAAGCTTGGTCTCGCCGTTGGTGTCCACGCCAAGGCGCAGCATGGAACGCTCGTAGTCCTTCAACAGGGCCTCGTGGGAGCAGTAGATCTCAGCAGAACGTAGGGTCTCGTCAGAAACTCCGCAGGCGTTCATGAAAGCCAGGCCGTTTTCGATTTCATCGGCCAGCGCCTGGTAGCGCGCACCAGCCGAGGAGTTTGCCACGAATTCGCGGTTCCACTCGTGCAGGCGGTACAGGTCGGCGGTGCCAGACGAAGTCAACGAACGCACCAGGTTCATGGCAGCCGAAGAATTAGCGTAGGCCCGAATCATGCGGGCTGGGTCGTGACGCCGGGCCTCTTCGGTGGGCTCAACACCGTTGACGATGTCGCCGCGGTAGTTGAGCAAACCTTTTGAGTCCATGTCCGCCGAACGCGGCTTCGCGTACTGACCGGCGATGCGACCCAACTTCACAACTGGGGTCGAAGCGCCATAGGTGAGCACCACTGCCATCTGCAGCAAGGTTTTCACGTTGCCGCGGATGTGCGGCTCGGTATTGGATTCAAAGGTCTCAGCGCAGTCCCCGCCTTGCAGCAGGAATGCCTTGCCGAGCGCGACGTCGGCAAGCTTGCGCTTAAGCTCCTCAATCTCCGGTGCCACGACAATGGGCGGCACGGATTCCAGAATCTTGCGCACGTTATCTGCCTGCGCGCGATCCCAGCTCGGCTGCTGCTTGGCATTGCGTGCGATGGCATCCCGGAATCGCTCCTCGATGCCGGCAGGCAAAGGCGGAAGATCCGGAAGTGCTTCTTTAGGGATATCTACTGTCCAACTCACATGGCTATTTAACCATTAGCCCCCTGCCGCAGGATAGTTTGGGACTAGATAGTTACTTGGTTGGCCCTTGTCAGCGGTAGTGCCTCCATGCAGGCGCGAAACTTGGCTAGGTTATGACGGGCGTCGACAAGCGCGTCGTGATTGCCCTGCGGCACCGGCGGCAACTTTGGGCAGCCGGCGAATTCCCAGTACTGCTTGAGCTCGCGGGTATAGCGCGGGATGCGCTTGGGCAAGCCCGCCATATCGCCCCACAACTGGGCCAAAACCACGTGGTCATAGGCACCCACCCAAGCCCAGAGCTCGACCGGAGTGGAATGCTTGGTGAGAAACTCTATGAGCTCCTCGCGAATGCGATCGCGCGACTTCCAGACGGGATCGCTCGGGGAAGGCAGCTTATCGAGAACGTTCTCGCGCACCCACGCGTTGGCATGCGCGGGGTTGAAGTCGGTAGATACCGCATAAAATTCGCTGCCATCTTCGCCGACGATGCCAATGGAGACCAGCTCGATGGTCTTTCCATTCTCAATAAACTCGGTGTCATAGAAGTAGCGCACGGGGCCTAATCTTACTTGGCTTCCCATTACGTTGTTAGCAGTTCCACCCCA
>NZ_KV793670.1:0-343 GCF_001808545.1 Corynebacterium sp. HMSC077D03 | reverse complement strand
GTCCAAGGCCCGTGGATTAAGTGCTCGTCGTCTTCGTGATGCTGTGCTGGTTGAACGCATTAGTGCTATTCATCGGGATAATTACGGTGTTTACGGTGTGCGGAAAATGTGGCATGCACTCCGCCGTGACGGAATCGATATCGGGCGTGAACAAACTGCCCGGCTGATGCGCCTGGCCGGTGTTTCTGGCAAAGGCAAAGGCGGAGCACCTATCACAACCCGAAAAGCTCACGTGCCGGATCTGCGCCCGGACTTGGTGGAACGCGAATTCAAAGCTCAGAGCCCGAATAAACTGTGGGTAGCCGACATTACATATGTGCGCACGAAGAAAGGCTTTGTGTAC